>NZ_RWIL01000025.1:0-15129 GCF_009764635.1 Pseudomonas sp. PB103
CTTCGGCAGCTCCTACAGAGATCTCATGTAGGAGCTGCCGAAGGCTGCGATCTTTTGCTTTTAAGGATTAATAATCGTCGCCGCGCTCGGTGATGTCCTTCTCGACCATCGGCGCGTCCGGGTCCTGCCCCTCGGGGAATTTGCCCTTCAGGTTCCAGGCAAACGCGATGATCTCGGCGATCGTCCGGTACAACTCTTCCGGAATGCTGTCGCCCAATTCCATCCGTGCCAACAGCCGCACCAGCTCGGCGTTTTCGTAGATTGGCACTTCATAATCGCGGGCAATGCGCAAAATTTCTTCGGCCAGTTCTTCATCACCCTTGGCGGTGAGAGTCGGCGCGTGGCTGCCGTCGTATTTGAGGGCGATGGCCTGGCGTGGTGCGGTGGAATCGTTCATGCGGTTTCGTCGACCCAGCGGTGTTCGAGACGGGTTTGGTTGCCTTGCGGCGGGGTGCCGAGGTGGCAGTCGAGATCGCCGACGTTCAGCCCGGAATCGAGCAAACGCTGGCGCAGTGCGAACAGGTTCGTCTGGATCAGGTCGGCGGTGTATGGCCGCTCGGCCCACAGCTGACTCGACAGGCTGCCGCTGATCAATTGCGCCTGAATCTGCATTGGTCCGAGCGGTTCCATGTCGAACGCCAGGTCGACGCGCCACAACTGTTGTCTGGCTTCACGCTCGTCGCGGCGTTCGTTCTGCTGCGGTTCTTTCTCCGGCGCTTCTTCGCGCTGAAACTTGACCTGCAACGGCACGATATCCTGCAGGTTGCGCATGGGGATCTCCAGCTGCCAGGTGCTGAGCAGGCGGCCATCATCGGTGACGCCAGTCTGTTCCAGGCTCGACAGTTGATGGCTTTGCAGGCGCGAGACGGCGGCGGCGGCCAGGCGCAGCAACTGCTCCAGATCGCTTTCGCCTTCCAGGTTTTGCAGCAAGCGTTCGGGCAGGGGAAAGCTGCTCGGCACGGGTTTGGCGCTAACCTGGCCCAGTGTGCCGAGCGCATTGCGCACGAAACTCGGCAGTGCCTGTGCGAGCGTATTGGCGGCGATGATGGCGTTGAAACTGGTGCTGCTCGGTAAGCCCGGCGTCAGTTGCGCGATCAGTTTGAGCAGGTCGCCCTTCATGTCCGGGGTCAGCGTCGGGTTTTGCCCGGTGAGCAGTTTGGCTTCGAGAAAGGCGCCGCTGTTGGCCAGGGCCAGCGCTACGCCTTTGGCGGTGCTCAGTTGCTGCACGTCGGGCAGGCTGGCGAGCAGTTTATCGACCACGGCACGCAAGTCCGCCGAGGTTTGATCGGTGGCCGGCGGCAAGTTCTGCAAGGCCTTGAGCAAGCCATCCAGTGAACCTTGGCGGCTTTGTTGGCCGAGCAGCTGCTGGCTTACCGCCAATTGCTCCTGGCGGCTGCTCATCGGCACGAACTTGAGGGTCTGCGAATCCTGCACCAGCGCCGACAACAGCGTGCCGATGCGCAGCGGCTGCGGGCTGTCGACGGTCAAGGTGCTGCCGCTTAACGCCGTGTTGAGCAGGCTGACCATCGAACGAAACACCGTCGCTTGCCCCGGCGTCTGCGGCAGAGCCTGCGACGTCAGTACCTTGCCTTGCAGCAGCGTGCCGGCCGGCAACTGCGCGGTGTCGATGCGGGTGAGGGCGGCGACGCTGCTGGCAATCGCTTGCTGCACGGTAATCGCCAGATTGCCCGCCGATGGCTGGGTGATCGCGAGGCTGGTGCCCTGTGCCAGCGGCAAATTGCTGGTCGCCTGCACGGTGGTCTGGCGACCGCTGTCGAGGGTCACCTTGAGCAACAGTTGAAAGGTCTGGTCCGCCTGCTTGAGCGACAACACCTCGGCCTTGGCGCTCTGTCCGGCGCCGATCAAGCCTTCGACCGGTGTCAGCAGCTTGAGCAGCTCACCCACCTGCGGGCGAACGGTCGCCGGGGTGGTGGGCGGGAGCGGGAGGATGTTCATTTCGCCTGTCATACGCGGACACAACCTGAGGAAATTGCACTCTTGAGAGTAAGGCACGGCATGTATAATGCCGCCCGTCTTGCGCTTCGTTCAAAAAACATAGCAATTGTTTGACGCAGCTCTCTAGATCGAGCCGTCATTGCATTTATGCTGCATCTCTTTAACGGCCGCGCCAGAGCCGACTTGAACCGTATAAGGCCCGTGATCCCTTGACCAGTCCTGTCCTGCAAACCGTTGCCCTCGCGTGTGAACGTGATCTCAGGCTGCTCTTCGAAAATCTCGAATTGAGACTGGCCAGTGGCGATATGGTGCAGATCAGCGGTCCCAACGGCAGCGGTAAAACCAGTTTGTTGCGTTTGTTGGCCGGGCTGATGCAGCCGACCGACGGTCAAGTCCTGCTCAATGGTCAACCATTGACCGAACAACGCAGCGAACTGGCGCGCAACCTGTTGTGGATCGGCCACGCCGCCGGGATCAAGGATCTGCTGACCCCGGAAGAGAACCTGTCGTGGCTCTGCGCCCTGCATCATCCCGCCGAACGCGAGGCCATCTGGCAAGCGCTGGCAGCTGTAGGATTGCGCGGTTTCGAAGATGTTCCCTGCCACAGCCTGTCCGCCGGTCAACAACGCCGGGTAGCGCTGGCGCGGTTGTATCTGGACAGCCCACCGCTGTGGATTCTCGACGAGCCGTTCACCGCGCTGGACAAGCAGGGCGTGGCGCAACTCGAAGAGCACCTGGCGGCTCACTGCGAGCGCGGCGGTCTGGTGGTCTTGACCACGCACCACACGCTGAGCCGGATGCCGGCCGGTTATCGCGACATCGATCTGGGGAACTGGGCAGTATGAGTGTCTTCGGCCTGCTGGTTGCGCGTGAATCCCGACTGCTGTTTCGCCGCCCGGCGGAGCTGGCCAATCCACTGATTTTCTTCGCCATCGTCATCGCGTTGTTCCCGCTGGCCGTCGGCCCGGAAACTCAAGTGTTGCAAAACCTGTCCCCGGGGTTAGTCTGGGTGGCGGCGCTTTTGTCGGTCCTGCTCTCGCTGGACGGGCTTTTCCGCAGTGATTTCGAAGACGGATCCCTGGAACAGTGGGTCCTTTCGTCGCACCCGCTACCACTTCTGGTATTGGCCAAGGTACTGGCACACTGGCTTTTCTCCGGCCTGGCACTGGTTTTGCTCTCACCTCTGCTGGCGTTGATGCTCGGTTTGCCTGCCGCCTGCCTGCCGGTTTTGTTGTTTTCGTTGCTGCTGGGAACACCGGTACTGAGCTTGCTCGGCGCGGTGGGTGCGGCGCTGACGGTCGGTTTGAAACGCGGCGGCCTGTTGCTGGCGCTGCTGATTCTGCCGTTGTACATCCCGGTATTGATTCTTGGCAGTGGCGCCTTGCAGGCCGCCCTCCAAGGCATGCCGGCGACCGGGTATCTGCTGTGGCTTGGTAGCCTGACCGCCCTGGCGATCACCCTGACACCTTTTGCAATAGCTGCTGGCCTGAAGATCAGCGTCGGCGAATAATGAGGTCTGGTTAAAATTTAACCAGCAAAGACCCTGAGACTGCTCACACCGATGAGCGGCATCCGTGATGGAAACAGTATGAACTGGACCTGGTTTCACAAGCTCGGCTCGCCCAAGTGGTTCTACGGCATCAGCAGCAAGTTCTTGCCGTGGTTGAGCATCGCAGCGTTGCTGCTGATTGGCGTCGGCGTCGTTTGGGGCCTGGCTTTCGCGCCGCCGGATTATCAGCAAGGCAACAGCTTTCGCATCATCTACATCCACGTACCCGCCGCGATGCTCGCTCAGTCGATCTACGTGATGCTGGCGGTGTGCGGTGTTGTGGGGCTGGTGTGGAAAATGAAACTGGCCGACGTCGCCCTGCAATGCGCCGCGCCGATCGGCGCGTGGATGACCGCTGTGGCGCTGGTCACCGGGGCGATCTGGGGCAAACCGACCTGGGGCTCGTGGTGGGTCTGGGACGCGCGTCTGACCTCGATGCTGATTCTGCTGTTCCTGTATTTCGGCGTGATCGCGCTGGGCAATGCCATCAGCAACCGCGACAGCGCCGCCAAGGCCTGCGCGGTGCTGGCCATCGTCGGCGTGATCAACATTCCGATCATCAAATACTCGGTCGAGTGGTGGAACACCCTGCACCAGGGCGCAACCTTCACCCTCACGGAAAAACCGGCGATGCCGGCGGAAATGTGGCTGCCGCTGCTGCTGACAGTGCTGGGCTTCTACTGCTTCTTCGGCGCCGTGCTGCTGTTGCGCATGCGCCTTGAAGTGCTCAAGCGCGAAGCCCGCGCCAGTTGGGTGAAAGAAGAAGTGCAGCACAGTCTGGAGGCCGCTCGATGAGTTTTGCTTCATTCGGCGACTTCCTCGCCATGGGCCATCATGGCCTCTACGTCTGGACGGCCTACGGCATCTGCCTGGCCGTGCTGGCCTTCAACGTGGCGGCGCCGATCCTGGCCCGCAAGCGGTATCTGCAACAAGAGGCGCGTCGTCTGCGCCGGGAGAACGGCAAGTGAATCCGCTGCGCAAGAAACGTCTGATCATCATTCTGGCCATTCTGGTCGGGGTCGGCGCTGCCGTCGGCCTGGCCCTCAGCGCCCTGCAGCAGAACATCAATCTGTTCTACACCCCGACCCAGATCGCCAATGGCGAAGCGCCGCAAGACACGCGCATCCGTGCCGGTGGCATGGTCGAGAAAGGCTCGCTGCAACGTTCGCCGGATTCCCTCGACGTCAGATTCGTCGTCACCGACTTCAACAAATCCGTGACCATCACTTATCGCGGCATCCTCCCGGATCTGTTCCGCGAAGGGCAGGGCATCGTCGCCCTCGGCAAGATCAACGCCGACGGCGTGGTCGTCGCCGACGAAGTGCTGGCCAAACACGACGAGAAGTACATGCCGCCGGAAGTGACCAAAGCCTTGAAAGACAGCGGTCAATCCGCCCCGACACCTGTGAAGGAGGGTTGATCGATGACGTCGGCGATTTTTATTCCTGAGTTGGGCCACCTGGCGATGATTCTGGCGCTGTGTTTTGCGCTGGTTCAAGCCGTGGTGCCATTGGTCGGTGCCTGGCGCGGCGACCGTTTCTGGATGAGTCTGGCTCAGCCGGCCGCGTGGGGGCAGTTTGCGTTTCTGCTGTTCGCGTTCGGCATTTTGACCTACGCCTTCATGGTCGACGACTTCTCCGTCGCCTACGTCGCGAACAACTCCAATACCGCGTTGCCGTGGTATTACAAATTCAGCGCGGTATGGGGTGCCCACGAAGGTTCGTTACTATTGTGGGCACTGATACTCGGCGGCTGGACCTTTGCGGTGTCGGTATTTTCCCGGCAGTTGCCGCAAGTCATGCTCGCTCGCGTGCTGGCGGTGATGGGCATGATCAGCACCGGTTTCCTGCTGTTCCTGATCCTCACGTCCAACCCGTTCAAGCGCATCCTGCCGCAAATGCCGAGCAATGGCGCTGACCTTAATCCGCTGTTGCAAGACATCGGCCTGATCGTCCATCCACCAATGTTGTACATGGGCTACGTCGGCTTTTCGGTAGCGTTCGCCTTCGCCATTGCGGCGTTGATGGGCGGTCGCCTTGATGCCGCGTGGGCACGCTGGTCGCGCCCGTGGACCATCGTCGCCTGGGCGTTCCTCGGCATCGGCATCACCCTCGGTTCGTGGTGGGCTTATTACGAACTCGGCTGGGGCGGCTGGTGGTTCTGGGACCCGGTGGAAAACGCCTCCTTCATGCCTTGGCTGGTCGGCACCGCACTGATTCACTCGCTGGCGGTCACGGAAAAACGTGGCGTGTTCAAGAGCTGGACGGTGTTGCTGGCGATTGCCGCGTTTTCGCTGAGCCTGCTCGGGACGTTCCTCGTGCGTTCCGGCGTGCTGACCTCGGTGCACGCGTTTGCTTCCGATCCTGAGCGCGGCGTGTTCATCCTGATCTTCCTGCTGTTCGTGGTTGGTGGCTCGCTGACGTTGTTCGCCCTGCGCGCACCGGTCGTGAAGAGTCAGGTCGGCTTCAACCTGTGGTCGCGCGAAACCCTGCTGCTGGGCAACAACCTGGTGCTGGTGGTGGCCGCGTCGATGATTCTGCTCGGCACGCTGTACCCGCTGATTCTCGATGCCCTCAGCGGCGCGAAAATGTCGGTCGGCCCGCCGTACTTCAACGCACTGTTCATTCCGTTGATGGCGCTGCTGATGATGGTCATGGCGGTCGGCGTGATCGTCCGTTGGAAGGACACGCCGGTGAAATGGCTGGCCGGCATGCTCACGCCAGTGCTGCTCGGCAGCGTCGCGCTGGCGGTGGTGGCCGGTGTCGCTTATGGCGATTTCAATTGGGCGGTGATCGCGACTTTCCTGCTCGCCGCGTGGGTGTTGCTCGCCGGTGTACGCGACATTGTCGACAAGACCCGCCACAAAGGCCTGATCAAAGGCCTGCCGACGCTGACCCGCAGCTACTGGGGCATGCAGATCGCCCACCTCGGCATCGCTGTTTGCGCGCTGGGCGTGGTGTTGTCGAGCCAGAACAGTGCCGAACGCGACTTGCGTCTGGCGCCAGGCGAGTCGATGGACCTGGCCGGTTATCACTTCATCTTCGAAGGCGCCAAGCACTTCGAAGGGCCGAACTTCACGTCGGACAAAGGCACGATTCGGGTCATTCGTGACGGCAAGGAAATCAGCGTGCTGCACCCGGAAAAACGTCTGTACACCGTGCAAAGTTCGATGATGACCGAAGCCGGCATCGACGCCGGTTTCACCCGTGACCTTTACGTCGCCCTCGGCGAACCGCTGGAAAATGGCGCGTGGGCCGTGCGCGTGCACGTCAAACCGTTCGTGCGCTGGATCTGGTTCGGCGGGCTGCTCACCGGTTTCGGTGGGTTGCTGGCGGCGCTGGATCGACGTTATCGGGTCAAGGTGAAAGCCAAGGTGCGTGAAGCGCTGGGCATGACGGGAGCGGCTGCATGAGACGTTGGTTGATGCTGGTGCCACTGGCGATTTTCCTGCTGGTGGCGGTATTTCTTTATCGCGGTCTGTACCTCGATCCGGCGGAATTGCCGTCGGCGATGATCAACAAGCCGTTCCCGGAGTTTTCCCTGCCAAACGTGCAGGGCGACAAGAACCTGACCAAGGCTGACATTCTCGGCAAACCGGCGCTGGTCAACGTCTGGGGCACCTGGTGCATTTCCTGCCGGGTTGAGCATCCGGTGCTGAACAAACTCGCCGAGCGCGGCGTGGTGATCTACGGCATCAACTACAAGGACACCAACGCCGATGCCTTGAAGTGGCTGGCTGAATTCCACAATCCGTACGTGCTGGACATCCGCGACGACGAAGGCTCGCTGGGCTTGAACCTCGGTGTTTACGGCGCGCCGGAAACTTTTTTTATCGACGCCAAGGGCATCATTCGCGACAAGTATGTCGGCGTGATCGATGAGCAGGTCTGGCGCGAAAAACTCGCGGCCAAATATCAGGCGCTGGTCGATGAGGCCAAGCCATGAAGCGTTTTTTAGCCGCCGTGGTTTTGGGCCTGAGTCTGGTCGGCGTGGCCCATGCCGCCATCGACACTTACGAGTTCGCCAAAGAAGGTGATCGCGAGCGTTTCCGCGAGTTGACCAAGGAACTGCGCTGCCCCAAGTGCCAGAACCAGGACATCGCCGACTCCAACGCACCGATTGCCGCTGACCTGCGTAAAGAGATTTTCCGCATGCTCGGCGAGGGCAAGGACAACCAGCAGATCATCGACTTCATGGTCGATCGCTACGGTGACTTCGTCCGCTACAAACCGGCGCTCAACACCAAGACCGCATTGTTGTGGTTCGGCCCGGCCGGACTGCTGCTCGGTGGCGTTGTGGTGATCGCAGTGATCGTCCGCCGTCGTCGTGGCCAGCGTGCCGAGACCCCGCAAGCGCTGTCCATCGAAGAGCGTCAGCGCCTCGACCAACTGTTGGATAAAAACCAAGAATGATTGATTTCTGGCTTGCCGCAGGGCTGTTGCTTCTGGTCGCCCTGAGTTTTCTGCTGATCCCGGTGTTGCGTGAGCGTCGCGCCCAGCGTGAAGAGGATCGAACTGCCCTGAACGTTGCGCTGTATCAGGAGCGTGTCGCCGAGTTGCAATCGCAACAGGCGGAAGGCGTGCTCGACGCTGCGCAAATGGACAGCGGCCGCGCCGAGGCTGCACGTGAATTGCTGGCGGATACCGAAGGTGTTGCCGCGCCGCGCGTGTCGAAACTGGGTAAACCGTTGCCGCTGCTGGCAGCGGTCCTGGTGCCAGTGTTGGGCCTGGGTCTGTATATGCACTTCGGCGCTGCCGACAAAGTCGAACTGACCCGCGAATTCGCCCAGGCGCCGCAGTCGATGGAAGAAATGACCCAGCGTCTGGAACGCGCCGTCGCGGCACAACCGGATTCTGCTGAAGGTCTGTATTTCCTCGGCCGTACCTACATGGCGCAAGATCGCCCGGCGGACGCGGCAAAGATGTTCGAACGCGCTGCCAACCTCGCCGGTCGTCAACCGGAACTGCTCGGCCAGTGGGCGCAGGCGCAGTATTTTGCGGATGGCAAAAAGTGGTCGGCGAAAATTCAGGCGCTGACTGACGAAGCGCTGAAGGCCGATCCGAAAGAAGTCACCAGCCTCGGTCTGCTTGGCATCGCTGCGTTTGAAGGCGAGCGTTATCAGCAAGCCATCGATTACTGGAACCGTCTGCTGGCGCAACTGCCGCCGGAGGACAGCTCTCGCGCCGCGCTGCAAGGCGGGATCAAACGCGCCGCCGAGCGTCTCGAAGCCAGCGGCGGCAAGGTCGCCCAAGCACCTGCAGCCGCGAAAACCGCACTGTTGAAAGTCAGTGTCGACCTCGCCAGCGAGCTCAAAGGCAAAGTGCAACCGGGCGACAGCGTGTTCATTTTCGCCCGCGCCACCTCCGGCCCACCCGCGCCATTGGCAGCCAAACGCCTGACCGTGGCGGATCTGCCGGTGACCGTTGAACTGGGCGATGCCGACGCAATGATGCCGCAGTTGAAACTGTCGAACTTCCCTGAAGTCCAACTGGTTGCGCGCATCTCCCGCGCCGGCCAGCCAACGGCCGGTGAATGGGTCGGTCGCAGCGGCCCTCTGGCCAGCAGCACCACTGCGCTACAAAAACTGACCATCGACAGCCCGGACAAATAGCCGGGCACAACAGGAAAGCACCGCCATGCACACCATCGCCCGAATCACAGTCCTCACACTGGCCCTGGGCTTGAGTGCATGTGCGGTGCAACGACCGGAACCGACCACCAACCTGCCGCCGATCCCGCCGTCGCAACCAAGTCCGACGCCGTCGACCTCGCCGACCCCAGGCAAAAGCATTCCGGCAAAACCGGCCAAGCCCGTGCCGCGCACCTCGGCCAGCTTCGCCCCGCCACCGGGCGGCAACAGCCACTGGGACCAGAAACTCGGCGTCTACGTCCTCGACGACCAGACCAACACCTTCTACCGCCAGCGCACCTACTACCGCTGGAACAACGGCTGGAGCCGCTCGATCAGCCCGAACGGCCCGTGGGAAGACACCAACATCCACGGTGTGCCACCGGGACTGGGCAAGCAGTTCGGCCAGTAAATGCAAACGGCGATCCTCGGATCGCCGTTTTTTTAGAGGCTTAGCACTTGCCGTACTGTAGGAGCTGGCGAAGCCTGCGATCTTTTGATCTTGCTGTTCAACTGGCCAACACCCCCTGCACATACTCAACAAACGCCCGCGCCTTGGCACTCGCCATTCTTCCCGTTGGAAACACCGCCCATAAATCCAGATCAGGCAGTGTCCAGTCGTGCATGACGGTTTTCACCGCGCCGCTGGCCAGTTCCGGGGCGAACATCCATTCGGAGGCCAGCGTCAGGCCCTGATCGGCCAGTACTGCTTCGCGTACACCCTCGGCCGCGCTGACGCGCAAACGTCCGCTGAGGATCACCGATTGTTGTTCCGAGCCTTTGGCGAACTGCCAGGTGGTGCCGCCGCCGAGGTTGTAGACGACCGCCTGGTGTTTGCTCAATTCCGCGGGGCAGGTGGGCTCGCCGTATTTGGCGAAGTACGCCGGTGTGCCAAGCACCACGCGGCGGCAGTCGGCGATTTTGCGTGCGGTGAGCCCCGAGTCGGTGAGTGCGCCCATGCGCAGGGCCACATCGATGCCTTCTTCGACCAGGTTGATGTTGCGGTCGTCGAGCATCAGGTCAATGTTCAGCTGTGGGTGCTGATCGAGGAACGGCCCCAGGTGCGGCACGATATGCAGGCGGCCGAAGGTCACGGCGGCGCTGATGCGCAGGTTGCCGCTCAGGCCGCTGGCGATGCCGCGCGCAGCGTTGTCGGCCTCGTCGGCTTCTTCGAGGGCGCGTTTGGCCCGCTCGAAAAAGGCCAGCCCGGCCTCGGTCGGAGTCAGGCCTCGGGTCGAGCGCAGGAGCAGGCTGACAGCCAGGCGCTTTTCCAGATGAGCGATGGTTTTCGATACGGCGGGCTGACCGATATTCAGGCGTCGGGCGGCGGCGGAAAACGAGCCGGTTTCGACGACGCAGACGAAGGTTTCCATGGCGGCGAGGCGGTCCATCTGCGTTCCTACTAAAATCTCGAAGTCATCTTGGAACCCCTGTAGGCCTTCGCCTGCTCGCGATAGCGGTGTGTCAGTCAAATCAATGTCGGCTGGACGAACGCTATCGCGAGCAGGCTCACTCCTATAGGGGATTTTTGTTGTTGATTAGATTGCGGCCTTACCGACTGATGCGCCGCCATCGACAAACAAGGTTTGTCCGGTGATGAAGCCGCTCTGCTCGGAAAGCAGAAACGCAATCGCCGAGGCAATTTCCTCCGGCTGCCCCAGCCGCCCCATCGGCACCCCGGCCAGATAGCGCGCCTCACCCTCGCTGCCCGGCGGATTGTTGGCGCGGAACAACTCTGTCTCGGTCGGCCCCGGTGCCACCGCGTTCACGGTAATCCCGGTCTGCGCCAGTTCCAGCGCCCATGAGCGGGTGAAGCTGACCAGCGCCGCTTTCGCCGCTGCGTACGCCGTGCGCTGAGTAATGCCCAACACCGTCAGGCTGGAGATATTCACCACCCGACCCCAACCCCGCGTGCGCATTCCCGGCAACAACGCCTGCGTCGCCTGCAACGCCGAATGCAGATTCAGCCGCATCACGTCATCGAAGGCGTCCAGATCGATATCACCCAACGCCTGCGGGCGCACCAGCCCGACATTGTTCACCAGCCCGTCGAACTCATACGTGCGCGCCAGCTCCGCCAGCACCTCACCGGTCAGCTTGCGATCGCTCAGGTCCAGCGGAAACAGAATCCCCGGAAAGCTCAAATCCGGCTGGCGAGCGATCCCCACCACGCGATGCCCGGCGCGGTCGAGATGTTCGGCCAGCGCCCGGCCAATGCCTTTGCTGGCGCCGGTGATGAGGAAGGTACGTCGGGTCATGGCAACTCCAGGGCAAGGCCGGTCATCGATTCAGCCGCGCAATGCATCCAGCATCGCTTCAGGCTCGGGACGCTGAGTGTAATCCGGGTTGACCTCGGCGTAACGAATCACGCCGTCCTGACCGATCACATAACGCGCTGGCATCGGCAAGGTCCAGGCTGGATCGTCGTTGAAGGTCGGCAGGTCGTTGCGCAGATTCTTGTACAGCTCGATCAAATAGTCTGGCAGTTCAAAGCGCAACCCGAAGGCTGCCGCGACGTCATTGCGCGGATCGCTGAGGATCGGGAATTGCAGTTCGTTGATGCGTTGCGACTTGCGGCTGTTGGCGGCGATCTGCGGCGAAATCGCCAGCAGGCTTGCCCCGGCGTCCTGAATCACCGGCAGAAACGCCTGCAGCGCCTGCAACTCAATGTTGCAGTACGGGCACCAGACGCCGCGATAAAACGTCAGCACCAACGGCCCTTGTGCCAGCCTGTCGGCAGACGAGACGGCGTTGCCCTCGGGGTCTTTGAGGGTAAACAGCGGTGCGATGTCGCCGACTTTCAAGGCACGACTGGCGGCACCCGAGGCGATCAGTTCAGCGGTGGCGCGCTCCATCACCGGGTGGATGTTGGCCGGGGCGTTGTAAGGCGGTTTGCCGGCTTTGAAGTCGGCTTTGAAGGCATCGAGTTTTGCTTGCAGGGTCATGGTCGAAAGTCCTGAAGAAGCGCCGGTAGTGGCTGGGTTCAAGAGTGACCGTCAGGCGCGCGCGGGGGAACGCTGGTGCGTGGCATAGCATTCATGCTCAGGGGGAATGAATGAAAACTCACACTCTGCAAAACAACCGGACGTCACTTTGCGGTTTTCTGTGCTTGAGTAAAGATAACTCTAGGGTTACTTTTAAAAGGCCAGGCCAAGGAGGCGATTGGTGCAAAGCAGGCAATTGATCAAGGAGCTGGAGGAGGCCGGGTGGGTGCTCGATCGGATCACCGGCAGTCATCACATCTTCACTCACCGATACAACCCGTACACGATTCCCGTCCCTCACCCGAAAAAGGATTTGCCACTGGGGACGGTCAAAAGCATCAGGAGGCGTGCCGGGTTGCACAACCCGCCAGCCAGTTACCAAGGAGATCCATAATGCAATATCCAATCTGCATTGAGTGGGGTGACGAAAATACCGCCATCGGTATTCAGATACCCGATATTCCCGGCGCCGTGACGGCGGGGGATTCGTTTGAGGATGCTTACAACGCGGCGGTAGAGATCGCGCACATCCTGCTGCAGGACATTGCCGCGGACGGCGAGTCGATTCCGCTGCCAACCTCTGCGGGTGCGCATCGCAACAATCCGGAATACGCCGACATGGGCTGGGGCATGCTGGAGCTGGATATCTCGCCCTATCTCGGCAAGACCGAAAAGGTCAACGTAACGTTGCCCGGCTATGTGATTCAGCGAATCGACCGTTATGTGCGCGAGCACAACGTCAAAAGCCGCTCCTCCTTTCTGGCGGATGCGGCGATGGAAAAACTGGTTCGGTATTAAGCCTCATCGCTCCCCCAGGCTAAATGAATAACCTGTGGGAGCGAGCCTGCTCGCGAAGCTTTTGACGCCTTACGCCGTCGCCAATGAACCACGCTGCGAAACACTCAAAAACCGCAACAACGCCAACAGCGGAAACGCACTCCCGACAATCACGATCCACAACCAGCCGCCGTGTTCGTACACCGCACTGGCCACCGAGGAGCCGAAGGCGCCGCCGATAAAGATGCTGGTCATGTACAGCGCGTTCAGACGGCCACGGCTTTTTGCGTCCAGCGAGTAGACCGCGCGCTGGCCAAGGACCATGTTCATCTGCACGCAGAAGTCGAGCACTACGCCGGTTATGGCCAGGCCGATGACGCTGTAGGCCGGATGAATGAAGGCGGGCAAAAAGCTCAGGCTGGCGAAGACCATGGCCAGCAACGAAGCGATGCGAGTGTGGCCGGCGTCGGCCAGGCGGCCGCTGATTGGCGCGGCGATGGCACCGATGGCGCCAACCAGAGCGAAAATCGCGATCTCACTTTGCGACAGGCCATGGTTACGCGCCAGTTCCAGCGGCACGGCGGTCCAGAACAGGCTGAAGGTTGCGAACATGCAGCCCTGATAAAACGCGCGCTGACGCAGTACCGGTTGCTGGCGCAACAGCGTCCACAGCGAGCCGATCAGTTGGCCATACGTAGCGCTGTGATCCGGCTGACGCTTGGGCACGGTTAACGCCAGCACCACGCTGATCGCCGCCATCAGTGCTGCGGCAATCATGAACATCGCGCGCCAACCTAAATGGTCGGCCACCACACTCGACACTGGACGTGCCAGCAGAATGCCCAGCAACAAACCGCCCATGATCCCGCCAACGACGCGGCCACGGGATTCTTCCGGCGCCAAATGCGCCGCCAAAGGAATCAGAATCTGCACCGATACCGAACTGAACCCCACCAACAAAGAGATCAGCAGAAACACATTGGGTTGATCGGTAAACGCCGCCGCCAGCAGGCTGGCAATCGCCACCACGGTGGTGATGATCATTAGCCGGCGGTTCTCCAGTAGATCGCCCAGCGGTACCAGAAAGAACAGGCCCAGCGCATAACCGATCTGCGTCAGCGAGACGATGAAGCTGGCCATGGTGTCGCTCAGGCCAATGTCCGGCGCGATCAGACCGATGATCGGCTGTGCGTAGTAAATGTTGGCAACAATGGCGCCGCAGCAGAAGGCGAACAGCAGCACCATGCCTCGGGTCATTGCGTGAGTGGTGGTGGTCATAAGGTTTCTCGATCCAGCGAAAGGGAATGCGCTGAGGCTATGGGACAAACCGGGCGGGCAGAAGACGCCGTCGGTTGATATCAGTTATTCCGTTGCGGAATGAACAGGAGCACTCGGCAAGTCATCCATCGGCGGACCTTGCGTCCGACCGTTGAGGGTCGATGATACATTCACTTACATCCTGTTCGATAGCGTGCTTATGTTTGCATTGGTTTGTTCAACATTCATGACCGGAGGATTGCAATGTTTCGTCAGCAGCTTCGCCACACCGCAACGATTGTCCTGATCAGCCTGCTGGGCGCGACGAGCGTGCAGGCCGCCGATGCACCGGGGATGCGCCTCGGCGTGCGCGGCGAGATCACCGGGGTCAGCGCCGACAGCTTGAAAGTCCACGTCAACAGCGGCGAGAACGTGGTGATCCAGTTGACCGGCGACACCAAGGTTCGCGCCGTCACCCTGGCCAATATCGAAGACATCAAACCCGGCAGTTACATTGGTTCGGCGGCAATGCCCCAGGAAGATGGCACGCTCAAGGCGCTGGAAGTGCATGTGTTTCCGCCGGAATTGGCGGGGAGTGGCGATGGTCATCGGCCGTTCGATCTGGCCAAGGGCAGCAGCATGACCAATGGCAGCGTCGGCGATCTGGTGGTGAGCAACGGGCGGGTGCTGACGGTGAACTACAAGGGCGGGCAGCAGAAGATCCTGGTGCCGGAGGATGTGCCGATCGTTAATCTGGTGCCGGGGGATCGGAGTTTGCTGAAGGTTGGGGTGAAGATTGTTACGTTCGTGACGCAGAGTGCGGATGGCACGCTGACAGCGCAATCGATCTCCGCCGGCAAGGACGGCGTCACCCCACCGATGTAATGGTTTACCCAATTCCCAATGTAGGAGCTGCCGAAGGCTGCGATCTTTTGATCTTGTATTTAAGATCAAAATCAAAAGATCGCAGCCTTCGG
>NZ_RWIL01000026.1:0-72192 GCF_009764635.1 Pseudomonas sp. PB103
CCCTGAAAGCAAAAGATCGCAGCCTTCGGCAGCTCCTACAGGAAAACACATTCCAATGTAGGAGCTGCCGAAGGCTGCGATCTTTTGATTCTGTGGCTTCAGACAATGCATTCATCACGGGAAAATGCATTGCCTGAATTGGAACTGCTGCGCAGTTCATCGGGGATAAATCCCCTCGCCACAGCGCCGTTTTTCTTCTCCGCAGCGGACACCTTACTCAGTAGTAGGCGTTTTCTTTCTGCGTGTGGTCGGTCACGTCACGAACGCCCTTCAGCTCTGGAATGCGCTCAAGCAAAGTGCGCTCGATGCCTTCCTTCAGGGTCACGTCCGCCTGGCCGCAGCCTTGGCAGCCGCCGCCGAATTGCAGAACGGCGATGCCGTCTTCAACCACATCGATCAGGCTGACCTGACCGCCGTGGCTGGCCAGCCCCGGGTTGATTTCGGTTTGCAGGTAATAGTTGATGCGCTCGTTGACCGGGCTGTCAGCGTTGACCATCGGTACTTTGGCATTAGGCGCCTTGATGGTCAGTTGGCCGCCCATACGGTCGGTGGCATAGTCGACAACGGCGTCGTCAAGAAACGCTTCGCTGAAGTGATCGATGTACGCGGTGAAGCTTTTCAGCCCCAGCGCGGTGTCTTCAGGTTTTTCTTCGCCCGGCTTGCAGTAGGCAATGCAGGTTTCGGCGTACTGGGTGCCAGGCTGGGTGATGAAGACGCGGATGCCGATGCCCGGGGTGTTCTGCTTGGAGAGCAGATCGGCCAGGTAATCGTGGGCGGCGTCGGTAATGGTAATAGCGGTCATGGAAACTCCTCGCAGGCTTGGGCGCAGTTTACGCCAATCGCTGCGCCGGACAAAGTCCTAGTATTTTTGTCGGGAAAGATTCTCGTCCGACTCGCCGTCGATGCGTGCCTTGAGCCAACGATAGCTGCGTTTTTCCACCCATTCGTAGCTCAACCACGAGCCGGCGCCAATCGCCAGCACACAGACGACAAACATAAGATACGGGTTGATCCCATAGCGCCGCGCGATAAAACCGCCCGCCGACAGCACCAGCACGTGCATCAAATACACCGAATACGAGCAGTCGCCGAGCAGTTTCAGCAGCCGACTGCGCTCGACATAACGCTCCAGCGCCATGCACGACATCACCAGCACCGCACTCGGCACGCCCCAATTGAGCAGGCGAGGCGCCGGCGCCAGGTGATAAATCGCCAACAATGCGGCGACGATCCCGGCCAGCGGCAGCCATAGACCGGCGCCAATCCAGCCCCGACGATGGAGCATGCCGATGCCGATCCCCAGCAAAAACTCGTAGACGATGTCCGAACGATAAAATTCGCTGATCCAGCCAAACCCTGTCCAGGCCTGACTCACCGCAAACAACAGCGCCGCGACCACCAGCAGGCGCACCTGCAAGCGGAACAGCAGCGCCCAGGCAAACAACACGTAGAAGAGCATTTCGTAATTCAGCGTCCAGCCGACATTCAGCGTCGGGTAAATGCCGTAGCCGCCGGGGTTTTCAGTCGGGATGAACAGCAACGACAGCAGCAGATGGTTCCAGTCCACCGTTTGATCGGGCAATAGCGGCTGGGCAAACACCACCAGTAACGCCATCAGCACGGTGTACAGCCAATACGCCGGGACGATACGGAACAACCGGTACAGCAGAAAGCGCGCGGGCGGCAGCGGTTTGTTCTCGGTGGAGAGGAAAATCACCAGACCGCTGATGACGAAGAAGATATCAACGCCCACCGCGCCTTTGTCGATGAACAACTGGCCGATCGGCCCGCGTGCTTCGAAATTGAAAAAAATCTGCATGAAGTGATGGCAGACCACCGTCCACGCGGCAAACGCACGCAGGGCCTGCACTGAAATCAACATCGCCCGCTCCCGTCCACACCCTCAAATCCAGCACCGCCCCAACGTCATCCGAATACTTCGATATGGCGCTGAATTCATGTAGGAGCTGCGGCACGCTGCGATCTTTTGATTTTCAAGGTCAAAAGATCGCAGCCTCGTTGCACTCGACAGCTCCTACAGGGGTTTTGCGGTGTTGCTTATGGGTGGGACAGCGGGTCGGCCGCAAAAGATCAAAGATTCTCGTAGCGGTTCATGTCCAGCACGCCCTCTTCCACCGGGTCGGTTTCGTGCAGGTACTGGCTCAGGTCGTGGAAATAGAACCAGAACTGCGGGTGACTGCGGCGGATGCCCCAACGTTCGACGATTTTCTCGAACCGGTTGGCGTCCTTGGCATTCTCCATCGCGTCGACGAAGTCCGGCACCTGCTGCGCCGGAACGTTGAAGATGAAATTCGGGTAGCTGCTAAGCACGCCCGGATAAACAGTCAGCGTGTCCAATCCGGGCTGATAGCGCAGCGACTCACCGAGCAAAAACGCCACGTTGCTGTGCGCGCGGTTGCGCAACAGGCTGTACACCTCGCGTTTGCCGCTGGCGGTTTCAACGCGCAGCATCGTTGCTTCCGGCAACTGATCAATCACCTTCAAACCGGCGGCCGGGCGTGAGGTCAGGCGGCTCAACGCCTGTTCGGCATTTTGCAGCGCTGGCTCAATGTTCGGCCGCGAGCAATAAGCGCCGTCGCAGCGATTGATCGGGTCGGGGCGCGCATTCAAGTCGCCGTAACGCGCCAGCAACTGCATGGCGAAGTCGTATTTCGGGTCTTTCTCGTTGAGTTTCAGCGCGGTTGGCTTGTCGTCATCGATGGCTTCGTAATCGAGCCACATCTTGAACTGGCCGCTGTTCTGGTACCAATCGTCCAGATAGTCCTCGCGCGAATCGGCCGGCATCAGGCGCAAAAAATTCTGCTCGGCGCCGTTGCGAATCAGGTCGAAATACAGGCGAGTCTGCGCCTGGTGGGAGACGTTGCCGAACACGTCGAAATTGACCGCCAACTGGTAATACGTGCGTTCAAGCAGCGGATAGTCGAACAACCACATCGTCTGCGGCACTTCGCCGATCAAGCCCTTGGTCACCGAAGCACTGTCGAAGTGGCGGAAAATGCTCAGCAGCGCGTTGTCGTTGCCGGCCCACAGCGTCGACCAACTCGGCGCAGGGACTTCGGCATAACTGTCGCGACGCAACGCCTCGTATTCATTACGTTTGTCGCGATAGTTGTGCCACAGGCTCAGGACGCTGCCGACATCGTCGTTCTGCCCCGGCATCGCCAGCAATGGCGTGGCCTGGCCGCGATAGTTCGGGTCGGTGATGTACAGGTCGTGTTCCGGCGCCTGGAACAGCGCCCAGAAGTTGTCGCGGATCACGTCGGTGGCGATCTGCCCGCGGCACACCGGCCCGCGAATAAACGTGCGGACAAAGTATTCGGCGTTATCGAGCATGAACTGGTAACGCGCCTGCGCCGGAATCGCCTCAAACGTGGCGAACGGGTTGGCGCGGCTCTGCGGGCCGTAGCCCGGCAAGGCATTGACCTGCCAGTTGCCGCTGTAGAACAGACTCTTGACCCGCGCCATCTTCGCCGCGCTCAGCGGATAGGTGATGTGGGTCTTGTGCACGATCACCCCTTGCACCGGCCACAAGCGGTAATACACCTGCGTGCCGGGATCGTCGTTCGGGCGACGGGTGGCGATCAGGTCGATCGGCTGGCCAGTCGGTGTGCGCGAACGCACCCACTGGAAGAAATGCCCAGGCTCGCCGTCCTTGAAATAAAGGTGCGCGAGGAACAGATGCTCGTACAACCAACGGCCGACCAGGCTTTCGCGGGCACCGGGGCTGTTGAGCAGATTTTCCCACTGGACGATTTGCAGGGATTCTTTAGCGCTCGGCGCCAGGCCTTGTTCGTCGATCGGTGCACCGGAGGCGAGCCAGCGTTGCAAGGTCTGGTATTGCTGATCGGTCAGGCCAGTGACTGCCAGCGGCATGCCCTCTTTCGGGTGCGCCCCGGCGTAACCTTCGAATTCGGCGGGCATAGCGCACTGGTTTGCCCGATTCAGACCCAAGACGATGTCTTCGGGAAGTTTCGCGTTAGGCGTCAGCGGCGTCGTGTGCCCCAATTCCAGCATCCGCGCCATCAACGCTGCTTGGCTGCCTTGGGCGTCGAGTACCGAATAGAAGTCCTTTTGCTGCCAGGCGCGCTTGCCGAAGGCGTCGTAAAACAAGCGAGTGGTCGGCGCCGCGACAGTGCGCTCGCCGTCATACACCGGCATTTTGCTCGCACCACGGGCTGCGCCCTCGCCACTGCCGAGATTGAGCTGGCAGGCGGAGTCGTAGCACGCATGACAGGCCACGCATTTCTCGGTGAAGATCGGCTGGATATCGCGGGTGTAGGAAATAGAAGGGGAAATCGAAGGAGAAATGGCCGGTGCAGCCGCTGGCTCTTGCGCCATGGCGCCCCAGCAGAGAAACAGCAACACAAAACCCATGACGCGGTAAGACATGCTGCTGATCCCGATTTTATAAAAAAACGCCGCGATTCTACATTATGACGCCCGCACCAACATGAGCGATATTCATGCAAAAGCGCCGCATGCTCCAAAACCGCACAGGTTTGTTATGATCCCGCTCCTTCGTAATGGTCTTTCCGAGTAGTCCAAATGTCCGATCGCAGCGTCCGTCTTCAAGCTCTCAAGCAGGCTCTCAAAGAGCGCATCCTGATACTCGACGGCGGTATGGGCACGATGATCCAGAGCTACAAGCTCGAAGAGCAGGATTATCGCGGCAAACGCTTCGCTGACTGGCCGAGTGACGTCAAGGGCAACAACGACCTGTTGGTCATCACCCGTCCCGACGTGATCGGCGGCATCGAGAAAGCCTATCTGGATGCCGGCGCCGACATCCTCGAAACCAACACCTTCAACGCCACGCGCATTTCCATGGCCGACTACGGCATGGAAGAACTGGCCTACGAATTAAACGTAGAAGGCGCGCGCCTGGCGCGCAAGGTCGCCGATGCCAAGACCGCCGAGAACCCGGACAAGCCACGTTTTGTTGCCGGCGTGCTCGGCCCGACCAGCCGCACCTGCTCGCTGTCGCCAGACGTCAACAACCCGGGCTATCGCAACGTCACATTTGATGAGCTGGTGGAGAACTACACCGAAGCCACCAAAGGTCTGATCGAGGGCGGCGCCGACCTGATCCTGATCGAAACCATCTTCGACACCCTCAACGCCAAAGCGGCGATCTTCGCCGTGCAAGGCGTGTTCGAAGAGCTGCACATCGAACTGCCGATCATGATCTCCGGCACCATCACCGATGCGTCTGGCCGCACCCTGTCGGGCCAGACCACCGAAGCGTTCTGGAACTCGGTAGCGCACGCCAAGCCGATTTCCGTCGGCCTCAACTGCGCACTCGGCGCCAGTGAATTGCGTCCGTACCTGGAAGAGCTGTCGAACAAGGCCAGCACCCACGTGTCCGCGCATCCGAACGCCGGCCTGCCGAACGAATTCGGCGAGTACGACGAACTGCCGTCGGAAACCGCCAAGGTCATCGAAGAATTCGCCCAGAGCGGCTTCCTCAATATTGTCGGCGGTTGCTGCGGCACCACGCCGGGGCACATCGAAGCCATCGCCAAAGCCGTCGCCGGTTACGCGCCGCGGCAGATTCCGGACATCCCCAAGGCTTGCCGCCTCTCGGGTCTGGAGCCGTTCACCATCGATCGCAGCTCGCTGTTCGTCAACGTCGGCGAGCGCACCAACATCACTGGCTCGGCGAAATTCGCCCGGCTGATCCGTGAAGACAACTACACCGAAGCGCTGGAAGTCGCCCTGCAACAGGTCGAGGCCGGCGCGCAGGTGATCGACATCAACATGGACGAAGGGATGCTCGATTCGAAGAAGGCCATGGTGACCTTCCTCAATCTGATCGCCGGCGAACCGGACATCTCGCGCGTGCCGATCATGATCGACTCGTCGAAATGGGAAGTCATCGAAGCGGGCCTGAAGTGCATTCAGGGCAAGGGCATCGTCAACTCGATCAGCATGAAAGAAGGCGTCGAGCAGTTCATCCACCACGCCAAACTGTGCAAGCGCTACGGCGCCGCCGTTGTGGTGATGGCGTTCGACGAAGCCGGCCAGGCCGACACCGAAGCGCGCAAGAAAGAGATCTGCAAACGCTCTTACGACATTCTGGTCAACGAAGTCGGCTTCCCGCCGGAAGACATCATCTTCGACCCGAACATCTTTGCCGTCGCCACCGGTATCGAAGAACACAACAACTACGCTGTGGACTTCATCAATGCTTGTGCCTACATCCGCGACGAGCTGCCGTACGCGCTGACCTCGGGCGGCGTGTCCAACGTGTCGTTCTCGTTCCGGGGCAACAACCCGGTGCGCGAGGCGATCCACTCGGTGTTCCTGCTGTATGCGATACGCGCGGGCCTGACCATGGGCATCGTCAACGCCGGTCAGCTGGAGATCTACGACCAGATCCCGCAAGAGTTGCGCGACGCCGTTGAAGACGTTGTGCTCAACCGCACGCCAAACGGCACTGACGCCCTCCTCGCCATCGCCGACAAATACAAGGGCGACGGCAGCGTCAAGGAAGCCGAGACCGAAGAGTGGCGTAGCTGGGAGGTCAACAAGCGTCTGGAGCATGCGCTGGTCAAAGGCATCACCACGCACATCGTTGAAGACACCGAAGAGTCGCGCCAGTCGTTCGCCCGCCCGATCGAAGTGATCGAAGGCCCGCTGATGTCCGGCATGAACATCGTCGGCGACCTGTTCGGCGCCGGCAAAATGTTCCTCCCGCAAGTGGTGAAATCCGCCCGTGTGATGAAGCAGGCCGTAGCGCACTTGATCCCGTTCATCGAACTGGAAAAAGGCGACAAACCGGAAGCCAAGGGCAAGATCCTCATGGCCACCGTGAAGGGCGACGTGCACGACATCGGCAAGAACATTGTTGGCGTGGTGCTCGGTTGCAACGGCTACGACATCGTCGACCTCGGCGTGATGGTGCCGGCCGAGAAGATTCTGCAGGTGGCCAAAGAGCAGAAGTGCGACATCATCGGCCTCTCCGGTCTGATCACACCGTCGCTGGATGAAATGGTCCACGTCGCGCGTGAGATGCAGCGTCAGGACTTCCACCTGCCGCTGATGATCGGTGGCGCGACCACCTCCAAAGCGCACACCGCGGTGAAGATCGAGCCGAAGTACAGCAACGATGCCGTGGTTTACGTGACCGACGCTTCCCGCGCGGTGGGTGTGGCGACGCAGTTGCTGTCGAAAGAATTGAAGGCCGGTTTCGTCGAGAAAACCCGTCTGGAATACGTCGATGTCCGTGAGCGCACCGCCAACCGCAGTGCTCGTACTGAACGCTTGAGCTACGCAGCGGCCGTCGCCAAGAAGCCACAGTTTGACTGGGCGACTTATCAGCCAGTCAAACCAACCTTCACCGGCAGCAAGGTGCTGGACAACATTGACCTGAAAGTCCTCGCTGAATACATCGACTGGACGCCGTTCTTCATCTCCTGGGACCTGGCCGGCAAATTCCCGCGCATCCTCGAAGACGAAGTAGTCGGTGAAGCCGCCACCTCGCTGTACAAGGATGCACAGGAAATGCTCGCCAAGCTGATCGACGAGAAGTTGATCAGCGCCCGCGCGGTGTTCGGTTTCTGGCCGGCCAATCAGGTGCATGACGACGACATCGAACTGTACGGCGATGACGGCCAGCCATTGGCCAAGCTGCATCACCTGCGTCAGCAGATCATCAAAACCGACGGCAAACCAAACTTCTCGCTGGCCGACTTCGTTGCACCGAAAGATAGCGAAGTGACTGACTATGTCGGTGGTTTCATCACCACCGCCGGCATCGGTGCCGAAGAAGTGGCCAAGGCCTATCAGGACGCTGGCGACGACTACAACTCGATCATGGTCAAAGCGCTGGCCGACCGTTTGGCCGAAGCCTGCGCCGAATGGCTGCACCAGCAAGTGCGTAAAGAGCACTGGGGTTACGCCAAGGACGAAACCCTCGACAACGAAGCGCTGATCAAAGAGCAATACAGCGGTATCCGCCCTGCCCCGGGTTATCCGGCCTGCCCGGATCACACTGAGAAGGCCGCGCTGTTTGCCTTGCTCGACCCGGAAGCCGAAGAAATGCGTGCCGGTCGCAGCGGTGTGTTCCTCACCGAGCACTATGCAATGTTCCCGGCGGCAGCGGTCAGTGGCTGGTACTTCGCGCATCCACAGGCGCAGTACTTTGCAGTGGGCAAAGTCGATAAGGATCAGATCGCCAGTTACACCTCGCGCAAAGGTCAGGAGCTGAGCGTGACCGAGCGTTGGCTGGCGCCGAATCTGGGCTACGACAACTGATCAACGCAGCTTGAAAAAAACCTCGGTAGACCGTCTGGCTACCGAGGTTTCATGCCCCTCTCTTACACGCTGAACTGTTGCCGTTCAGTGTTCGTCAGCTCCAGCAACAAACCGGTTTCCTGGGTTTTGAACTCTACCTCCAGCGCCCCGACTTCCGCCAGGTACGCCTCGGTTATCTCTGTATAACGATCTTCCAGCTCGCCCTGAATTTGCGCCTGTTTGTCCTTTAAGTCGGCGAATCGCCTTGGGTATTTGCGCTTCAATTGGGCGATCCAGTAATCGCGCGTGACCAGATCCTCCATGAAGTCAGCAGACTGCTCGGCCGCCATCACTTCGGCGTAAGCGGCATCCAGAGTGGCGGCGCTGACGTTGCCACTGTAGAGCATGTCTTTTGGCTGCCCCGGCAATTCCAGCCTGTCGCCCAGACCAATCCGATAAGCCAGCCGGACTTCCGCCGGATCCGGTCTGCCGCCTAGCGCCTGGCGTTGCAACACGTCGCGATTGGCGATTTTTTCAATTCGACCGAGACGAAACAGCTTTCTGCCCAGTTTGAACAGCACACTGTCCTGCTGATTCAGGGGCGTGGATTTCACGGTTTCGAACTCGAAGACCTTCACCTCAATGTCGCTGAATAACAGGATGCGCCCGTCACCACAGGTCTGCGCCGATTGCGCCATCGCAAAAACCGTGCGCCTCAAGTTTTCATCGCTTTCGGCGGCTTTCAACACCCGATGTACACGACGAGTGAGGTCAGTGCGCCCAAGCGCAAAGTCCTTGGTGCCCTCCATACGGTCGAGCAGATTGAAGAACGCCGCACTGTCAGGCTGCTGCTTAAAATCGCCCCAGATTCGCGTCAGCTCTTGGGCGTCATTTGACGCTGGATCGATCCAGCGGCGGCGGGCCTCGTCACCGGTGACATGGTCGACATCCACCTCTTCATCACTGAGCGGCGAGGTATCACTGCCGAAAATGCTTTCAGTGTCCTCACTGTCCAACACCTCGTCGAGTTCCTCGGCAGACCAGCCCATGATTGTCTCACCGGGATTAATCTCGTTGCGCAGCATTATCAGGCTCTGCCCGTTCAGACTGTCATTGCTCGACAAATCCACGCCTTCACGCAATCGGCTGTAGCGCTCACTCATCAAGGCCGGGGGCACGGCTTCGAGCATGTTGTCTCGCAGATTGAGCGTTGTGAGCGAAGGCAGTTCGAGCACTCCTTCGGGCCACGCTACCAGTCGATTGGTTTGCAGATTGAGTACCTCAAGCTGGGCGAGTGGACTGACGTCCAGCGATTCCAGCCAGTTGTGCGACAGGTTCAGCGACTGCAACTGAGTCAACGTCGCAAGTTGCGTTGTCAGTTGCGGCGTCGATCTCAATTGGTTTCCCGACGCCGACAGGCGCTTGAGATCATGGATCGCAAAAACAGGCGCGGGCAGGTTCGCCAGAAGATTGCCGTTCAGCTCCAGTGTATGGATGCCTTGGAATGCCCCGAGAAAACCGTCCAGGCCATGCTCGCTAATAAAAACCTTGTTCAGTTTCAATGTGCCGACATGAGAGAAATCCCCTGCCAGCGTCGGCAAATCGCCTAAGGGATTCTCGGACAGATCAAGGGTGAAAACGGCGCTACCACGTTCCGCCGCAGGTACTCCCCGCAGATTCTGACGCCAGCACGCCAGTATCTGATCGGCGGCTTTGCGCCGCTCCACAGCGCTGACCCAGAGCGGCAGACTCATTTCCCTCAACTGAAACGGCGGCTGAGTGATCCATTGATTCAGGGATTCGGTCAACGCCTGAAACTGCTGGTCCCAATCATCCATCCGGGCGAACAACGCTCCAGCTCCGTGACTCAGTGTCAGATCATCAACCGCCTGCAACGCCTCGGAGTCGCGCAGATCCGGGTCAAGCCTTTGCAGGCGTGCCTTGGCCGTCATTCTCGCCAACTGCTCTGCAGACTCCACTCTCAGCGGCAACAACAGCTCCGGAAACTGGCTGACCAATGGCGGAAAATACGCGGGGCCGCCCAGGGTGAAACCCTCACGCAAGTCAGTTCTGGAAATGCCCATTGGCGCAAATTCATGACTGTTGGCCAGCAGATCGTGTCGGGCCTTGGTCGTCAGTCGACATCCTCCCAGATCGACCTGGAGCTGGTCGTGCCCGCTGAACACGGTCTCGGGTACATTCACGACTGCGCTGTTGTTCAGCTCCAGCCGGGTCAGCGCAGGCAACTCCAGCACGCCCTCGGGCCAAGCGGCAAGCGCGGTGTGGCCCAGGCGCAAGCGCTTCAGCGCGCGCAAAGTCGTAACGTTCAGCGACTCGAGACGGTTGTAGCGCAAATCGAGGGTTTCCAGCCCTGACAATCCGTTCAAACGCCCCTGCAGCGAGGGCGTGATGGTCAGATAATTGTGCTGCAGCCCCAGGTCTTTGAGTTTTGTCAGTTGCTTGAGTGTCGAGGGCAAATCGAACAGCTGATTGCGGCTCAGATCCAGCGTGCGAACCTCGCTGAAGTGCGGCAGAAATTGATTCAAGGCATCAACCGGAGCCACCACTTCTGACAACCTGAGTGTCAGCACATGGGAAAAATCCGTGGCGGTCAACGCGGATAAATCAGGTAAGTCACCGAGTGGCGCCCCCGACAAGTCCAGCAGGGATACATTATCGGCCGCAACAACCGGCAAGGCGTGCGAGCTTGAAGATCCCGGTTGAGGTTCAGCACTGACAGGCACTTCCTCACTTATGCCGAAGCGTTCGCGCAACCCCTCTTGCCAGGATTCACGAATCAGTCGGGCCGTGTTGCGCCGAGCGTTCTGATCAACAGCACGGCCGTTGACGATGGGCGAGCGTTCCTGCCATTCGGTCAGTTGCCCGGACAATATCTGCATATCCCGGCGCACCGCATTAATGTGCTCGAGCAGTGCTCGGCCTGACAGGCCTCGCGCCTTCAGTTGCCTGAACGCGGTGGAGGAAAGATCGCTGCCGCAATCCATCGCTATCTGTAATGAATCCCGACTGTAGCGTTCGAGTATCTGCTCGCTGTCCAGCACATGCGCAGGATTGTCTCGGACGTATTCATAAGCGTTGACGAATTGTTCAACGTCGAGCCGCGCCCAGTTGAGATCCAGCCCTCGCCACAGTTTTTCGTGACCTGCAAACAACTCGGCAGGCAACGCCTTTATGTTGGCTTGTCGAAGGTTTACTTGCTCAAGCCAAGGCAATTCCAGAATACCTTTGGGCCAATGTTCGAGAGTACCCGCCACATTCAATGCCCGCAGCCGGGGCAATTGGCTGACATCCAGCTCGCTGGATATTCCGCGCAGCGTCAGGCTCTCCAATTGCGGAGTGACATTGACCAGCGACTGCGCCGCCACACTGAACTCGTTGCCGAGATTGCCACCCAGCAGCAATTCACGAATGCCGGGGAGCGTTTTGAGTTTCTCGGCCAGCCGTGCTGACTGGAGGGGATTCCAGACGTAAAGCTCAAGTGAACGGACGTTAGGAAACTGCCGCATCAACGATTCGCTGCTCTGACTGAGTAAACTTTCGACACTCAACTGCAGACTGCTGACGTGAGGGAAATGCGCTGTCAGCTCCGGCAACAAACCGGCGTTACCCCATTCCAGATGAATCCCGGCAGGGACGTCGACCAGCCCCCGCAGCCGCCAGGCGTCCTTGACCATTTGCGCCGTTTGTTGACGGGCCAACGACACGCCACCCTGGGCGCTCCACTGATCAAGTTCTATGGCGAGCGTCTCGTACTCCATGGCGCGCAGGTTGAGCAAATGCGCAATTTGCGTCTCGGTACTTCCACCCAGCAACAGGTGATCGATCATCATCTGCGCCGAGTCATCCGAAAAGTCCGGATAGAGGTCGCGTACCCTTGAGGTCAACGACGGGTTGACCATCGCGTCCGCACCACGGCCGCTCAAGAGGTAGCCAGTACGATTGTCCGCCAGACGTGACGGCGACCTGAACCGTCGGCTGGAAACATTCGGGAATAAGGTTTCGAGCATGTCCGCTCGATGCGCCAGAGCATATTGGCTCAGCGTTTTCTGCAACTCTGCGCTCCGCCAGACATCTGGCAGACCGAGTTTGATGCGCGCATTGTCCGGTAAGGCGTGCATCAACGATTGATAAAAGTTGTTGCCCTGGCGAGGCACACTGTTTAACGCATTGCCTTGGCTGTCGAAGGCCTGGAACTGCCCGGGTTGGTGATGTTGACCGCCGTCAGTGACCACGTATTTGACATCTTCGGCCGACTCGCTGCCGATACTCGCAAGCACCTTGCCGGTGCAGTCGTGTTGGCGCACTTCGAGACGCAATGATCGCGGCCAGCCTGGTTGTTTCTCCAACGCCTGCAACGCCAGACGCTGACTGTCGAAGGACGCCAGGCCTGGCAGTTGCATGCCAGCCAGCGCCCGGTTCATTCGCCCGACTCTGGCGCGAGTGCGCGCCTTGAGCAGAAGACTCACCGGCAGCCGCCCGCTACGTCGGTTAAACCGGCGCTCCTGAGCGGTGGCGGCATTCAACACCTCTTGTGCAGCGTCATTCGACAGGCTCGGGAAGCTGCTTTGCAGCTGTTTGATTTCAGGCGTTAGCGCCGTTTCGGCGGGAACACCCTCGTGAAACAGGCGCAAGGCATCGGACAAGACCGAGGGCATGGATTGGTGATCGACGTGCATTTTGCGCAGCACGCTGTCGTTGACCCCACTGATCCGCGCGATGTTCTCCAATGTTGCCGTATCCAGCCCATCGGTTGCGTGGCCCATGCGTCTGAGCAGCGTCGTACGATCCCATTGCAGCGGGCGTTCGAAATCGTGACGCCAGGCGCCCTGGCCATTGGAGCGCAGCGCTGGCTGATAGGCATTCGGGTTGCTCGGATGTTTGAGGCGCCAGCGGCCTAGGATCGCGTCAAAGGTTTGCTCATACACCTCACCGTCTACGCGAATGAACGTTCTACCGTCTACTTCATATTGCCCAAGACGATTGGGTTCAAGCGTGGACGGCAGCACAACCGAGCTTTTGTACGGCGCCAGGCCCGGCCGCCAGAGTTGCTCGTCACCAAACGGCAGTTTGACCTTGACCATGCCGTCGACTAACGGTGCCGAGAGGATTTTCGGCGCTTTACTGACAGCCGCGCCGATAACAGCCATAAACGCCAGGTTCGCTGCGACAGCGCTGAGATAACGCCATGCCTGATCACGGTCGCCAACGCTCCAGGCTTCCACGCCGTGATACACGTCCAGCGTCAACTGCACGGCCATCACGGCCATCATCACTTCGCCCAGCCCCGGGATAAAGAACGCTGCGACGTTCAATATGTTCAAGCCCCATTCGGCATAGCGCGCCAACCGCGCATACCAGGCGTCATGGTCGACCGTGGCGGTCGGCACCGCCAACTGTGCGGAGGACTCTTTAAGACGCGCCTCGTGGCGGCTGTACAACTCGCCGAACAAGTTTTCGTCAAAAAAACTTTCCGCCAGATCCAGCACCGGGTCGTCTCGATAAACCCGTTGATAAATTCCGTCGAGATGCCCAAACAGCGTTGGTTCCCGGTGCGGTGCGTCTGGATTCCATTTCAGCGTCTGCAACGCTGACTGAACGCTGCCAAGAAACCTGCCAGCGTCGCCATGCGGGATAAGACGTAAAAACGCGCGCTGATAGGCGTCGTCCCGCAGGCGCGACGCTAAATCCTTTTCGAAAGCCTTGAGCGACGCATATTCCTTGATCGGAGCCACCGGATCACCTGGTATGCAGACGATGATCCGTGAGTCTGTGTAAGCGAGCACGTTGAACAGGTTGGTACCGGGATTGCTCAAGCTCAGGTCAATTTTTTTCTGTTTGCGTCGATTCGCCCCCAGCACAAACATTTCGCTGGCAGGCAAGCCCAGTACATGCAGCTGGCTGAACACAACGGGTTCGCCATCCAGCGTCGTCGCCGGCTCTTCGTTAAGTACGCCGAGCACCGCCAGATAGGCGGTCGGGCTCAGCAGCGACTTCAGGCGAGCAATGTGCGCATGGGCCCTCAGGCTGTCTTTCCACGCTTCAATGGTCTGTGCCTTGACCGTTGCAGCGGTGTCGGCCGCATCAAATATTGCCGCCAAGTGCTGCTGATATTGCTTGCCGATATCCAGCTCACGGCATAACAGCGCAAAGTCGCCGGGCTTGATCGCCAGCTTCTTGATTCTGTAGCACTGGGAGTGGCCGAGTTTGGGGTAATACCAGCCATAAAGTCCTTGGTTTTCATCAACGATGGGCGCCCTCTCCCCCTGTTCCGCGATCATGTCTGTTTCAGCGAAGGGCTGCTCGTCGGCAAAATTTCGTAACGCCAATTGCAGCAGGTTTTGATCGGTGATGAGCCTGTTGCGGTAAAGCTCGGTGTAAAGCCAGGTGTTGGCCGTATCGACCTTGATGCCAAACTTTTCAAGCAGCGCGTCTTCAAGCAAGGGTTGCGCAAATTCGACCACACCCTTGAGCCCTTTGAGGGTTTTCGCCAGATTCTGACTGGACTCGCGGCTGCGTTGCTGACTGTCGCGCACGACTTGCCGTTGCACCTCGCTCAGCATTTCGAACCACTCGGGCAGTGTCCCTTCGGGCAGACCTCCGGGGGTTCTGGCCCGATCTAGTTGCCGGATGTTTTCGGGGCTGAAATGACGCAGCCGCTTGTGCAGTTTCTGTTTGACGAAATGCTTGTACAGGCCCTCCTCCCGGCCCGGTATGAGTGCTCGCATGTGAAATCCTGACGGCTTGTGAATGAGGCGTCAGTCAATCACCGGCGGCGTTGGCGATGGCGGTACATATGTATATGCCGTCACTTTTGTCAGCGACCCCCAGGCATTTAATTGTCTATGCTTGAATTTCACACTGTGATGGCGAGGGATTTATGGACGATCCAGTCGACAATAAACCGCCGACCTTCTGGCAGATGCTGCACAGCGTCATGGCAGCGGCGTTCGGGGTGCAAAGTGGCAAGAACCGGGCAAGGGATTTTACCCACGGCAAGCCCAGCCATTTCGTGGTGCTGGGCATTTTGTTCACGGCAGTGTTCGCCCTGACGCTGTTTGCCATCGTCAAACTGGTGCTGCATTTCGCCGGTGTCTGATGGCGTTCAACGCATCAGGGTTTGCAGATTGAACGGGTAGCGATAGGACGCAGGCCGATCCTTTGCCGAGAGTTTGCGAAAATTCACCCCGTAGTTCGGCGATTCACCCATGGCAAGCAGTTTTCGCGCGTGGGCGCTGTCGATCAGTTGCAGCAAGGGGATCTGTCGATCACGGCCGCCGTAGCGATTCAGATCCACGCCTTGCTCGACGTCGTGCAACTCGACCAATGCCCAGCCACCGAGCGTGAAATGCCCGCCGACCAATGCGCTCAGGCGGCCATCGACCAACGCCTGCAATGCCGCCGGTGAGGTGTTGGCCGCACTGAACAAGGCATCTTTGCCGGGCACCTTGCCGGTCTCGACATACGCGCGCATCGCCCCGAAGGCCATTTCATCATTGGCCGACCACACCAGCGAAACATTCGGATATCGGCCAAACAGTTGCTTGGCCTGTTCATAGGCGCGTTCCTGCGTCCAGCCGCTGTAGACCAGTTGCCGCAAACGCACCTGTGGATGCTCGGCCAGGGCTCGCTGCATACCGTGTTCACGCAGTTGCGCCGACGGGGTGATCTTAAGGCCGGAGAAGGCCAATACTTCAATCGACTCATTGCAAGCCACGGGCCGATGCAAACGAATCAGCTCCTTCATCATCAGGTAGCCGCCCTGCTCGTCATTGGGTACCAGGCTGCCGATCCGGTCACTGCGTTTGCCGATCAATGCCTCTTGATCGGCCGTCAATGCGGCGTTGACCATGAACAGCTTGACCCCGCTGTCCTGCGCCAGACGCAGGATCTGTGGCGCGACATATTGTTCGTTGACGAAAATCAGGTAGTCGGGCCGCGTCGCCCCCTGCAAAGCCACACGAGCCTGGGCCAGGGTCCGTTCAGGTTGACGTTGCGAATAGACAATCTGCAGGTCGATGCCAAGGTCACGCGCAGCCGCCTGCATGAATTGCGAATAGCTGACCCAGAACGCTTCCTCGGTCGAGCCTGGACTGAGAAACAGCACCGACTCCGCTCGCGCAGCGGTAGCGAAAGCCGCGCTGAACAGCAGCAGACTGAGGTGCAAAAACTTGAACATGAGTCATCCGGGCCCAAGGAAAAATGGCCGCGCATTATAGCCCTCGAACCACTGGCTATTGATGCCTGATCCCGTTTTTTGTCCGACAATCTGTCGAAAGCGGGCCCGGATGGGTCGTTTACTGATGACTGACCCAGAATACCGCCGTCCCTACGACCAAAATGATCAGGAACAGAATGGCCCACGCATCGACACTGCTATCGCTTTTTCTTGCCTTGGTCGGATTGCTCATTGCATCGCCTCTTGTCGGTTTTATCGGTGATTGCAGAAAGACTCGACCACAGTTAAGACGATGATTGTCCGCACGACAAATGTGGATTAGTTGACAGCCATTCTCGTTAGGCCATTTGGTTCTTTACATATACTCAAACATCACTTTTGCGCATAACTGCAAACGGGTATATTGCCCCGGCTCCGTTAGGGAGTGCGCGGCCGTGCGCGCAGAATTGCAGAGGCACAATTCGGACTCCAGCAAGCGAAAACGCAGCGTTTTCCGAGTGGCCCAAGCCTGAGAACAGGACTTATATGTACGTATATGACGAGTACGATCAGCGGATCATCGAGGACCGCGTCAAGCAGTTCCGTGATCAGACCCGACGCTATCTGGCAGGTGAGCTGAGCGAAGAAGAATTCCGCCCCCTGCGCCTGCAAAATGGCCTCTACATCCAGCGTTTTGCGCCGATGTTGCGTGTGGCGGTGCCTTACGGCCAACTGACTTCGCGTCAGATGCGCATGATGGCCAAGATTGCCCGCGACTACGACAAGGGCTACGCCCACATCAGTACGCGGCAGAACGTGCAGTTCAACTGGCCGGCGGTGGAAGACATCCCGGACATCCTCGCTGAACTGGCCACCGTGCAGATGCACGCGATCCAGACCAGCGGCAACTGCCTGCGCAACGTCACCACCGACCAATTCGCCGGTGTCGCCGCCGACGAAGTGATTGACCCGCGCCCATGGTGCGAGATCGTCCGCCAGTGGACGACGTTCCACCCGGAATTCGCCTACCTGCCGCGCAAATTCAAAATCGCCGTCAACGGTTCGACCGCTGACCGCGCCGCCATCGAAGTCCACGACATTGGCCTTGAGCCGGTGCACAACGCCGCTGGCGAACTGGGCTTCCGTGTACTGGTCGGCGGTGGCCTCGGGCGTACGCCGGTGGTTGGCGCGTTCATCAACGAGTTCCTGCCATGGCAGGATCTGTTGAGCTACCTCGACGCCATTTTGCGGGTGTACAACCGCTACGGCCGTCGCGACAACAAATACAAGGCGCGGATCAAGATCCTCGTCAAGGCACTCACACCTGAAGTGTTCGCACAGAAAGTCGATGCGGAAATGGAGCACCTGCGCGGTGGCCAGACCACACTGACCGAAGCGGAGCTGCAGCGTGTGGCCAAGCACTTCGTCGACCCGGACTACAAGGCGCTGGACAACCAGACCGCGCAACTGGCCGATCTCGACAAAGAGCATCCGGGTTTCGCCCGCTGGCGCACTCGCAATACCTTGGCGCACAAGAAGCCGGGTTATGTGGCTGTGACCCTGTCGCTGAAACCGACCGGCGTTGCCCCGGGCGACATCACCGACAAGCAGCTGGACGCCGTCGCCGATCTGGCCGACCGCTACAGCTTCGGTCAACTGCGCACCTCTCACGAACAGAACATCATTCTCGCCGACGTCGAGCAAAGCCAGTTGTTCACCCTGTGGGGCGAACTGCGTGAAGGCGGTTTCGCCACGCCGAACATCGGCCTGCTGACCGACATCATCTGCTGCCCTGGCGGTGATTTCTGCTCGCTGGCGAACGCCAAGTCGATCCCGATTGCCGAATCGATCCAGCGTCGTTTCGACGACCTCGATTACCTGTTCGACATCGGTGAGCTGGATCTGAACATCTCCGGTTGCATGAACGCCTGTGGTCACCACCACGTCGGCCACATCGGCATCCTCGGCGTGGACAAGAAAGGCGAAGAGTTCTATCAGGTCTCCCTCGGCGGCAGCGCCAGCCGTGACGCGAGCCTGGGCAAGATCCTCGGCCCGTCCTTCGCCCAGGAAGTCATGCCTGACGTGATTTCGAAGCTGATCGACGTGTACGTTGAACAACGTACCGAAGACGAGCGCTTCATTGACACCTATCAGCGTATTGGCATCGACCTCTTCAAGGAACGCGTCTATGCAGCGAATCATTAAGAACAACGAGGTCGTCGACGAAACCTGGCACTTGCTGCCCAAGGATTTCAATATCGACGAGATCAGCAACTGCGACGATCTGATCGTGCCGTTGCAACTGTGGCGTGAACACAGCCGCATGCTCAAGGCTCGCGACGGTGGCCTGGGTGTCTGGCTGGACGCTGACGAAGAAGCTGAAGAAATCGGTGAAGACGTGGCTGAGTTCCAGGTGATTGCCCTGAACTTCCCGGCATTCACCGATGGCCGCAATTACTCCAACGCCCGTTTGCTGCGCGACCGTTATGGTTTCAAAGGCGAACTGCGGGCGATTGGCGACGTGCTGCGCGACCAGCTGTTCTATATGCACCGCTGCGGTTTCGACGCCTTTGCCGTGCGCCCTGATAAAGACCCGTACGAAGCGCTTGAAGGTCTCAAGGACTTCTCGGTGACCTATCAGGCTGCCACTGACCAGCCGCTGCCGCTGTTCCGTCGTCGCTAACCCGCGTTAGCCGCAACACCCGAATCTGAAACCGGAGCTGATCCGGTTTCAGATTTTTTTGCGTTGAAAATTAACGCTGTTGCAGTCGCCGCCATTCGCGCAAAAGCTCTTCGGGCGTCATTGCAGTAGGCGTATTCATGATGGTTCCCCTCCATCGAGCCTAGGTTTTTTCACCGGTGACTCAATGTAAGTGGCTATTGTTTCTTCAAGCCGAGTAAAACTGGCAAACGGATCCTGACCGTCCAGCGCTGGCCATTGCACATCCTGAAACAGGTACCGGCGCAGTGCCGGGGAAGCATCCATGGCCTCAAACATCCGCCAGACACGACTTTGCAACGGTACAAAGTCAACGATGTAATCCGCTGTACGGGTCAGCACTCCAAGTGTGCCAAAGAGTCGGTCTCCCCCCGGCATGACCGCTATCCGCTCCCAGCGTGCGCTGAACAGCTCCGCACGCTCAGCCGATAATCCAGCCGTCCAGGCCCCCGGAAGAAACACAGTGTGTGTCGGCATCCCCATCCACACATTGATGCCGCTTTGCTGACGATGCTCCACCACCCAGCGCAAACTGTCGGGATCACTCAGCGGATTGCCGGACAGCAGCACGTTCCCCTCTGCCACCGACTGTCGCCGCACGGCTTCGGGTATGCGGGTCAGTCGGTTATCGCGCAGATCCAGACGCCGCAGGTAGGGATAGTCAAAAATGCCGACAGGGCTCACGGTGAGGCCGGCGCCGCGTAGCTTGAGCTGGCGCAGTTCAGGCATTCCCATCAGCAGTGGCGCAACGCCCAACGGGTTATTACTGAGGTCGATGATACGCAGTCGCTTCAACCCAGCGATTTTTCCGGCGGTTTCATCCGTTAAAACCAACCCGGTTGAACTCAGATCAAGCGTCTCCAATTGGCTCATCTGGCTGATGGCGGGGGGCAATTTGCCAACCTCCTGGGCCAGTTCATTGAAAAGACGTAAATCGACGCCCCTCATGCCCAACCAGCGCAGGTTCGGGAAGCATTCGAGAAAGCCATTGATACTGCCGCGCTGGGTCACTTGAAAATCAGGCATCGACAGCGAAATGACGTCGCGAAACTTGACGTTGAGTTGCGGCAAGCTGTGCATGGGATCGAAATCCATGTCCAGGTGAAAACCGATAAACCGCCCATCCTCATACACTCGGCTCTCAGGCCCACTGCGTTTTTGCCAAATGGCAATCAACTCTTCGGCCAGCTCATAACGAATTTCGCGCTCCCTATGCATTCGGGCTTCGAGGCGGGCATCGTTTTCTTCTTCGATTTCGACAGCACTCATGCCCCGTGCGAGGCCTTCGCTGTCCGGCAGCAATTCGACATCCATGTCATGGATGTCCGTGTGGATGTCTTCGATCCACTCGGTGATGTCGTTGCGCAACTGTGCCGTTTGCAGTCTTAGCCTATCCAGTTCAACCTGCGCCCCCAAGCCGAGCGCACGCAAAAAATCGTCGGCTTGAGCATCGGAAACAGCCGGGTAAATTTCTTTGACCTGCAGCCTCATCACCTGACTGGAAAAGTCTGCGTCGTGGGCCGTAGCGGGAAAACCGCCGCCGCGTAACCCGGCGAAATGAAAGTGAGCCCCCGTATCCATCCGACGCAGTCCGAGCATCAGCTCGGGTTGTGTTAATGCGTGCAATCGGATTTTCGCCTGAAGGTCAGCCAGTTCATGATCGAGGCGCAACCCCAGCGCCGACCGCTGTTCAATTGTCAGGACATTGAGCAGGCGCTGCTCAAACGCCATCCCGGACGTTTTGGCCAGTTGCGTTTTAACGCCTGTGGAGGTTATGCCAATACTGTCGATCACCCTCGAACCTGCGCCGCCCTCAAGTACTTCGATTCGTGTTGATGACGACCAGCCGGGCAAACGCTCGAGGGTATGCAGAACCAGAACATCGCTGTCTGCACTAATCGACGACTTCAGATAGAGCCCTTCAAAGGCTCGACAGACCCGAAAGTGTTGTTCGTACTGTTGCGCCTTATCAGCCAACCGGCTGAAAACACGCTTGCTGTCGGCGAGCGTATGCGGCGCAGCGATGTCCACGCCTGAGCGGTCAAGCATTTGCTCCACCGCGCTCGTGGGGAGTTGCGGATATTGCTGGCGAAACAACCTGACCCAGGAATTATCAGATTGTTGCAGGGCTTCGTGACGCTGATGGAAGGTTTCGGCTCGGGTGCGTTGCAGTTGTTGAGCCTGCGCCGAGTATTCAGGGAGCGCATCGATGGCCTCTTGCAGATCCTGATCAATGGCGAAACGGCTGATGGTGTCCTGCAAAATTGGCGTGAGCACTCGGCCGTCAGTCTGCATCAGGCGCAGAGCGTCATCGCTCACGCCACTGACATGGCGAATCTGCAGCAAGACATGATTGCTGAACCGCTCGATGCTTGGCCCGATACCCTGCATCAAGGCAATTTGCTCTTCGACCGACAGTGCTACGCCGGGCTCGGCCACCCCGGCAGAATGCTCCGCAGCCTGGCGCGCGGTAACTGACTCCTCTTGCAGGCTTTTTACGATGGCGGGTTCTGCGTGAGCGATCAATTGCCCTGCCAGCACCGGTAGCGCGTTCAATACACCGAACACGGTTCGAGTAATGCCCTGTGAACGTTCGGTTGTATTTGTCGCGTTGACCGTCTCGGCGAGCCCGTAACCGGCATCAATCAGACCGGCCAATGCCAGCAAGCCTTCCCCGCCGGGAATCAATAGCGCCAACGGCCCGCATCGGTTGAGCCACTGCACCAGCGGCTCGACCACTGCGTTCAATTGCTGACGATTGACCTCGGCGTCATCATGGATCGTGGCAATGCTGTCGAGCGCCGCTTGTTTCATCGCCCTCACCATCTGCGCAAATGGATCAGTGCCCTCAGCGACCTTCTCCAGATTGGCGTAGTCGGCCGGCTTCCAGTAACCATCGTTGTTGAAGAAACCGGCGGAGGGGGTCAGGTGATGTTGTCGCGGGTATATCGCCATGCCTTGCAGGGCCGTAAGCACACCGGCGTGCAGAACGCCGTCAACGCGATCATCCTCCATGAAGTGCGCGGCCACGGCGATGGTCATGTCGATACTGCGCCCCACCTCGGTCAGCCAGTAGCGCATCGCTTGAACATCGGCGAACTCCTGAAAGGGCGACGAGTTGCCGGGGACATAGAGCAACCTTCGACCGTGGCCCTGTTGAGAGAAACACCAGATGTCGGTCGCGACATAACGATAGATGCGCAAGCGGCTGAACTGGATGTCCTTTGGCTCGATAAAGCGCCCTTGCAAATGCTCAAGGGTGAGTGATTCCCAGGATTGTTGCGGATCCAGCCCTGCTCCGCGCAATGCCAGTTTCAGCCCATCGTCAGACAGCGTTTGTTCTTGATGTTGTAGGTAAGCAGCCAGGACATAGGCGAACTTTACTGTGGTTTTCAGGGGAAAATCATTGCCTGTCTCAATGTCGGCGTCGGCCGGCCAGGCCTGTTTGACGTAGGCGCTGTATTGATTTTTGAGTTCCAGTGTCCATACCCAGCGTTTGAAGGCGTGTGGCTGCAATGCGAGCTGCGTTTGCGGTTCGTAACGCTGGGGAATGGTTTGTCGGTAGATGCCTTCATAGTCCGCTTGCCCGCCCTCGGGAAACGCCGATTCATCGATGTCGGCGATATTGATACGCGGCCCCACCGGAGGCGGGGTGTACAGACCAAATACCGTTTCACCGAAACGCCCGGCGCCGACCGTCTGCTGATTGCTCATGGCCGCGTGAAGCAGACTTTCGGCTCTCTTGAGACGTCCCTGATGAATTCCTTCAAGCGCGGGATAACCACGAAAATCGTATTGCAGATACGCCAGTTGCGACGTCATCGGCGCGATATCGGCACCCCAGTGGCTTTCAATCAGCTTGCTGGTGAACCGGGTGGCGCTTTGCGGCAACGCGGCTTCCAGTTCGAGGGCCCACTGTTGGTGCCTGTTTCGGCGGGTTTCTGCGTTCTCCATCATTCTCTGCAATCCTTTGCATCGCTACAGGAGTCATTAACCTAGAGGATGCGCGGCGAGAAAAATGCAGGACGTTTCCGCGATGGGCGAGGAAAATTCGCTTAGAGGGGGGTGTTTAAGATCAAAAGATCGCAGCCTTCGGCAGCTCCTACATGGGGATATCTGTAGGGGCTGACGATCTTTTGATTTCGAGCGTTACCAGAAGCGTTGTTGGGTCAAGCGGCTCCACCAGCTCAACAGCACGCGATCCACCGAACCGCTGGCCGCCATGCCGATGCGCTCCTGCAGGCTTTTGCGCTCGGCGTAATGCAGGTGGTAAACCTCGGACTTCTTCGCGCGCTCCGCCAGGTACTCGTCACTGGTTTTCAGTTCATCGACCAGTTGTTTGTCGAGCGCTGCGACACCGAGCCAGACTTCACCAGTGGCCACTTCGTCGATCGCCAGTTGCGGGCGATAGCGCGAGACGAAGTTCTTGAACAGTTGGTGGGTGATGTCGAGGTCTTCCTGGAATTTCTCCCGGCCCTTTTCGGTGTTTTCGCCAAACACGGTCAGGGTGCGCTTGTATTCGCCGGCGGTCAGCACTTCGAAATCGATGTCGTGTTTCTTCAACAGGCGGTTGACGTTGGGCAGCTGCGCGACCACGCCGATCGAGCCGAGAATCGCGAACGGGGCGCTGATGATCTTCTCACCGATGCACGCCATCATGTAGCCGCCGCTGGCAGCAACCTTGTCGATGCACACGGTCAATGGCACGCCGGCTTCACGAATCCGCGCCAGTTGCGAGGACGCCAGGCCATAGCTGTGAACCATGCCGCCGCCACTTTCCAGACGCAGGACAACTTCGTCTTTCGATGTGGCGAGAGTCAACAGTGCAGTGATTTCATGACGCAGGCTTTCGGTGGCCGAGGCCTTGATGTCGCCGTCGAAATCCAGCACGAATACCCGCGCTTTGGCGTCAGGTTTGTTCTTCTGCTTCTTCTCGGTTTTCTCGGTCTTGGCCTGTCCCTTGCGCAAAGCCTTGAGCTGGTCTTTGTCGAGCAGCGTCTGCTCCAGACGCTCGCGCAGGCCTTTGTAAAAATCATTGAGCTTGCTGACCTGCAACTGACCGGCCGATTTGCGCCGGCCCTTGCTGCGCAACGCGGCAAAACTGGCGAGCACCACTAGAATGGCGATCACCAGGGTCACGGTCTTTGCCAGGAAGCTGGCGTATTCAGTCAAAAACTCCACAGAGACTCCTTAAAACAATGCGCGGATGTGCAACACACGCGGGATGACGTCAGCATACCCATGCGCCGGCTCGTCGGCCAGCCGTGAAACCTCTGGCAACACGCCTGTAACGGGCATTTCAAACAAGCGTATGTTTTTTCATTGACAGCTACCCATCATCCTCATAACCTCGCCACAACCTTCAACGTACCGGGATGACGCGGACGTGGGCAGCATCTACTTGATTCGACATGGCCAGGCCTCCTTTGGTGCAGACGACTATGACGTCCTGTCGCCGACCGGTGTGCGCCAGGCAGAAATCCTCGGTCAGCACCTGGCTGAACTGGGGCTCAGCTTCGATCGGTGCATTGCCGGCGACTTGCGCCGTCAGCAGCATACAGCCACCAGCGCACTTGAGCAGTTCAGCGCCAAAGGCCTGAAAGTGCCGACGCTGGAGACTGATTCCGCGTTCAATGAATTCGATGCCGACGCGGTGATCCGTGCCCTGCTCCCGGCGATGCTGGAAGACGAACCAGAAGCCGTCGACATCCTGCGCAACGCCGCGCAGAACCGTGGTGAGTTCCAGCGTATTTTCGCCCTGATCATCGAGCGCTGGCTGGCCGGCACTTATGACACGCCAGGGCTGGAGAGCTGGCTGGGCTTCGTTGAACGAGTCCAGGCTGGATTGCATCGAATCCTTGAACAGGCTGAAAAAAACCAGAAGATCGCAGTCTTTACCTCCGGCGGCACCATCACCGCCCTGCTCCACCTCATTACGCAGATGCCTGCCAGACAGGCCTTTGAATTGAACTGGCAAATCGTCAACACCTCGCTCAACCAGCTGAAGTTCCGCGGTCGCGAGGTGGCTTTGGCCTCCTTTAACAGTCATGCACATCTGCAGCTGTTGAAGGCTCCGGAACTCATCACTTTCCGTTGAGTCCGGTTAGCTGTGAACCTTGCTGTAATCAACCAGCGCCTACTATCCAAGAAAGGATCGAACCATGACCTCCGTAGCCGATGCCGTAAAAGCAATGCAAGCCAAGTTCAACCCAGCCGCTGCTGCCGGTCTGGATCTGGTCTTCGGTTTCAACATCACCGACGAAGACAAGCAGTACTCGCTGATCGTCAAAGATGGCACCTGCGATATCCAGGAAGGTGAAAACCCGGACGCCAACTGCACACTGGTGCTGGACAGCGAAACCCTGAAAGGTATCGTCAGCGGCGAAACCGACGGCATGCAGGCTTTCATGGGCGGCAAGCTGCGCGTTGAAGGCGACATGATGCTGTCGATGAAACTGTCCGAGCTGTTCCCGTCGTAAGACTACGGTCCGCTTGAAAAACAAATCCCGCCTTGATGGCGGGATTTGTCGTTTCTGGGTCACTGGATGCCGTCGGCGTCCAACTCCTTGAAGACCTGCCGATCGGCGATCTGGGTCTGACTGTCGGGGTACATTAACTGGACGCTGCCACCGGGGGTCCGCAGACTCCAGAGCAACAATCGCCATCGCGACCAGTGCATCGTTGTTTGCCGATGTCAGAAGAAGTGGCCGATCACGTTGCAGGGTGACGGGGCTGGCTTCGCCATTCACAACATCACGCCGGTACATTCCGTTACGAAACCACTTGGAGGCATCAAAGCGGTTTTCTTCCGGACTCCAGTCGCCGTAATACATATCAACTCTTGAAGAGCAGAAATAAAAACTCAAGGGAAGAATGACAGCAAGCAACATGAGCGCTTGAACGCCCCTGATCCTGAAAAAAAGACTTTTCACTCGATGACCCGCGAACATCTCCGTCGACGACTTTCGTTCGATATTTGAATTTCGCCTGCGAAGTTTTTCAAATCCTGCAAATCAACGCTTTGCGGCAGCCGCTTTTGCGAGCTCGTTTTGTACTTGCAGGTACGCGACCTCTTCATCACTCCCTTTCACCAGGTGCGAGGCCATGGCACCGGTCAGCAACTGCTTGGCGGTGACGTCCCAATCCAGTGTGACGACGTAAGTATCGTTCTGGAGGGTTACAAACAGCCAATAGGAATCCACTGGTTTGTCCGGCTCAGAGAATGCGCTGTAGGCATAGCGTATTTGACGACGCAAATCCGGGGTATTCAGGACGAAATCTTCCGTATCGACCTTCGGATATTTTTGTTCGATCGCGACCAGAACCTTGGTCAAAAGAACGTCGTTTGCAATAGCCTGCAAGCTTTCCGGCTTATCACGCAGCATGGTCAACGGACTCGCCTGCGCCGGCGTCCCCTCCAAGCGAGGGCGGTACATTCCGGAACTGAACCACCGAGTGGCGTCAAAGCGCACTTCTTCGGGACTCCAGGCGCCGTAATACATCATCACTTTGGCGGACATGTGTTCTTCCTTGGCGTAAATAAAAAGTGTTGCAACACTGACGACGGCCAGCAGCAAGCACAACAGGAGCTGCTTAGCCGTTAACGCCCTTATTTTCATAGGGGTTTATAGGCACAGAGTTGTTTAGGAACACCATCAGGCGTATCACCTGAACGAACATCCCGATGTGCGCCTAAAGCATCCAGAGGGAACCCGACCTTCTTTTCATACAACGCTCGACTGTCGTCGTGCGCCATCAAGTTACGCTGTTCTTCGGTGAGCGTGGGTTTGGGTGCCTGCGGCGCCTGTTCTCCAGGAATTTGAGCAGCGGGGTCATTCGCCTGCTTGCGATGCGCTGCCAATTTTCGCTGATAGGCAATCTTCTGACCTGTGTATGCCTCCATTGCCTGGGCATCACTACTCGCCTGTTTGCGGATCCCCGGCACGGACTCGCGCTCGGCCGAGGTGCCGTAGGTGGTGTCGTAGTTGCTGCGTCGTGGAAACGCCCAAACGGTGGTTTGAGTCGAGTTGGCGAGAATCTGCGCCAGACTGCTTTCGAAATGGGGATCTTCGCCTTCATTCACGTGGAGATTGGCGTTGATACCCAAACCGGTACGGCAGGCATACGAGTAAATTTTCGCACCGTAGGCGAATGCCTCGGGCTTGAACATCTGAGCCTGCGCATCACGCAGCCGATAACTGTCGTTTTTATCCAGTTCATAGCCCAGTTCGATACTGCCCACTACGCCGTGGGAGAAGAAATCCAGTTGTTTGATTTCCCGGCCCCGACGTTGCCGGGTGGCAATGAAGTCGACAACACCGGAGATGGAATCCATCTCTCGATACTGCGCACCGTGTTGGTTCTCCACGACGTCTTTCAAAGCCGCCAGCAAGTTGTCCGGGTAATCATTCTTGAACACCAGAAACACTCGCTGGACAGAAAAGGTCGGAGTACCTGCCGGGTACTTGGTGAGTTGACGGATGCCCTGATTGATAAAGCGCATCTTGTTGCCTTTCTGGCCGCGAACCTTCTCATACAGCGACATGTAGGATGCCCCCACGACAGTCACATAGTCCTGCGCCAGCGAGCCCTTCACCTGCGTCGTCGCGTGTTGATCGCTGGTCTCGCCCTGTTTCTTGTCCGGTGTCGCCACGTTGAACCTTCCTTAGTAAGCGATGCCCAGTGCATCCAGATGAGCGGCGGCTTCCTTGCCCCATTGCACGACAATGGAGGTGGGATCGGCGGTGAATACCCGCGCGGCGTTACCATGGTTGTCGGTATGGCCGACGAGGCGCTGGCCGTCACCGGTTTCGATGCAAAAGAGCATGTCGGGAATGGCTTCGCCGGTGGTTTCGTCCACCAGTTGGAAACGTTCGCTGTGCTTGGGCACGGTGATGATCGGGGTAAATGGCGCAGAACCGACGGCAGTGCCGACGAAGACGTCACCGGAGCCGGTGATGATCACACCGCCATGCGCGGTGGCGCTGCCAAGAAAGGCAATGGGTTTGCCATTGATCAGGATGTTGCCGATGCCTTCAGTGACCGAGTCACCGCAAGCCGTGGTATCGCCAACACGCAGCACGGGCATGCCGTTGATGTTCACGTCGGGTGAACCGCTGTTGCTTGCATTGGTACCGTGACCGGTCACCGGGCAGGCATTGAGATCACTGAGTCGAGCGGCAGGTTTTGCCATCATCTACTTCCTTGTATTGGCCAGGACGCGGAATGTACCGGATCTACACGACGGATAAAAGTCTGTCGGTATGTGTCACAGGCAAAACCGCTGTGGCAAACGATGCCGCCAATAGCTCCTGCGTATAAGGATGCCGCGCACCCGCAAACAGTTGATCCGTCTGACCACGCTCCACCACTTGGCCCTCCTTCATCACGATCAGGTCATGCGCCAGCGCTCGCACCACCGCCAGATCGTGGCTGATGAACAGGTAGGTCAGGCCATGTTCTTGCTGCAAACGCCGCAGCAAAGCCACGATCTGCTTTTGCACCGTGCGATCCAGTGCCGACGTCGGTTCATCCAGTAGGATCAAGTCGGGCTTGAGCACCAGCGCCCGGGCAATGGCGATGCGTTGCCGCTGACCACCGGAGAACTCGTGGGGATAGCGATGGCGGGTGGCCGGATCGAGACCGACTTCACGCAGCACATCGATCACCGCGCTCTCACGCTCGCTGGCGTTCAAATCGCTGTGCACCTGTAAACCTTCTGCAATGATCTGCTCCACGCACAGGCGCGGACTGAGGCTGCCGAACGGATCCTGAAACACCACTTGCAGGCGTTTGCGCAGCGGCCTGAGTTGCTTGCCGCTCAAGTGCTCCAGCGCCTCGCCCTGAAAGCGAATGCTGCCCTGGGCATCCAGCAAACGCAGAATGGCCTGGCCCAGTGTCGACTTGCCTGAACCAGACTCGCCAACAATCCCCAGGGTTTTGCCGCGCTGAAGAGTCAAATCAATACCATTGACCGCATGCAACCAGGACTTCGCGCGCAACCAACCGCCGCCCAAACGAAAGCGCACATGGAGGTCACGCACCTCCAGCAAATTCTCAGCGGGCTCCCGGCACAACGCCTCACCACCGGGTTCGGCGTTGAGCAACTCAATGCTGTAAGGATGCTGCGGCGCGCTGAACAACTGGTCACAGGGCGCCTGCTCGACGATCAATCCGCCACGCATGACTGCCACGCGCTGAGCGATATTGCGCACCAGGTTCAGATCATGACTGATGATCAACAGCGCCATGCCCAGCCGCTCCTGCAGTTCTTTGAGCAGCAAAAGAATCTTGCGCTGCACGGTCACGTCCAGCGCTGTGGTCGGTTCATCAGCGATCAACAACTGCGGTTCGCAGGCGAGCGCCATGGCAATCATCACCCGTTGGCGCTGACCGCCCGAGAGTTGATGCGGATAGGCCTTGAGCCGTTCGCGCGGGCGTTGAATGCCCACCAGTTCGAGCAACTGCACAATGCGCTGACGCGCCGCCGCCCCGGCCAGCCCCTTGTGCAGCGCCAGGCTTTCGCCCAGTTGCCGCTCAATCGTGTGCAAAGGGTTCAGTGAACTCATCGGCTCCTGAAAAATCATCGCAATGCGGTTGCCACGCAATTGCCGCAAGTAGCGCTCATGCACGCCAAGCAACTCCTCGCCGGCATAGCGGATGCTGCCGTCAATCTGCGTGATGGCCGGGTCAAGCAATTGCAGAATGCTGTGGGCCGTCACCGATTTACCCGAGCCGGACTCACCAACCAGCGCCAGACATTCGCCGGGGCGGATATCGAGGTCGATGCCGTGCACCACTGGCTGGCCATTGAAAGCGACGCGCAGGTCGCGTATTTCGATCAGATGTTCAGGCATATCAAGTCCTCGGATCAAACGCATCGCGGCAGGCCTCGCCGATGAATACCAGCAATGAAAGGATCAGCGCCAAGGCAAAGAACGCGGTCAGACCGAGCCACGGCGCTTGCAGATTACTTTTGCCCTGGCCGATCAACTCGCCCAGCGAAGCACTGCCGGCCGGCATGCCAAACCCGAGAAAATCCAGCGCCGACAAGGTCGCGATCGCCCCGGTGAGAATGAACGGCAGATAGGTCAGCGTGGCGCTCATGGCATTGGGCAGAATGTGTCGAACGATTACCTGCGCATCGCCCACACCCAGCGCGCGTGCCGCTTTCACATATTCCAGGCCACGGCTGCGCAGGAACTCGGCCCGCACCACATCGACCAGGCTCAACCAGGAAAACAGCGCCATGATCCCCAGCAGCCACCAGAAATTCGGCTCGACAAACCCGGACAGAATGATCAGCAGGTACAACACCGGCAGCCCCGACCACACCTCCAGCACGCGCTGACCGATCAGGTCGACCCAGCCGCCGTAGTAGCCCTGCAATGCCCCGGCGGCGATACCGATCAGCGCACTCGCCGCCGTCAGCGCCAGGGCAAACAGCAGCGATACGCGTGTGCCGAAAATCACCCGCGCCAGCACGTCCCGCGCCTGATCATCGGTGCCCAGCCAGTTGGCGCCACTGGGCGGACTCGGCGCAGGCTCCGTCAGGTCGTAATTGACCGTGTCGAACGCAAACGGAATCGGCGCAAACCACATCCGTCCGCCCCGCCCCTCGATCAATTGCCGCACCTGCGCGCTGCGATAGTCCGGTTGAAAAGGCAGCTCGCCGCCGAAATCCTGCTCGGTATAGCGCTTGAACGCCGGGAAATACCAGTCGCCCTGATACGTCACCAACAGCGGCTTGTCATTGGCCACCAGCTCACCGCCGAGACTCAGGCCGAACAGCGCGAGAAACAGCCACAACGACCACCAGCCACGCCGATGCGCCTTGAAGCGCGCCCAGCGGCGCTGGCCGATTGGAGATAATGTCAGCATCAGGCAGCCCTCGCAGTGAAGTCGATGCGCGGGTCGACCAGCATGTAGCAGAGGTCGCCGAGCAGTTTTATCAGTAGGCCGAACAGGGTGAAGATGAACAGCGAGCCGAACACCACCGGGTAATCGCGTGCCACCGCCGCTTCGTAACTGAGCCGACCGAGGCCATCGAGGGAAAAGATCACTTCGATCAGCAGCGAACCGCCGAAGAACACCGTGACCAACGCTTGCGGCAAACCGGCGACGACCAGCAGCATCGCATTGCGAAACACATGGCCGTACAACACCTGCCGTTGACTCAGCCCTTTGGCGCGCGCGGTCACCACGTACAGGCGCGAGATCTCGTTGAGAAAGCTGTTCTTGGTGAGGATCGTCAAGGTGGCAAAACCGCCGATCACCAACGCCGTCACCGGCAAGACCAAGTGCCAGAAATAGTCGGCGACCTTGCCCCACGGTGACAGCTGGGCGAAGTTGTCCGAGACCAACCCGCGCACCGGAAACCAGTCCAGCGCCGTGCCGCCAGCGAACACCACGATCAGCAGCAGCGCGAACAGAAATCCCGGCAACGCATAACCGACGATGATCGCCACGCTGCTCCAGACATCGAACGCCGAGCCGTTGTGCACCGCTTTGCGAATGCCCAGCGGAATCGACACCAGATAGGTGATCAGTGTCGCCCACAGGCCCAGCGACAAGGTGACCGGCAGCTTCTGCCAGATCAGTTCAGTGACGCTGGCACCGCGAAAGAAACTCTGACCGAAATCCAGTTGCGCATAGCTTTTGAGCATCAGCCACAAACGCTCGCTGGCGGGTTTGTCGAAGCCGTACTGACGCTCGATATCGGCCACCAGTTTCGGGTCCAGCCCTCGGGTCGCGCGGGATTCACCACCCACCGTTTCGACATGGCTGGAGCCCACGGCCGCGCCGACGCCAATGCCTTGCAAGCGCGCGATGGCCTGCTCTACCGGGCCACCGGGCGCGGCCTGGACGATGACGAAGTTGACCAGCAGAATCGCCAACAAGGTCGGCACGATCAGCAGCAGACGCCGCAGGCTATAACCCCACATGGCTGTATTCCTTTTGCATCTGGGTCGAGGTCAGTGCGGTCGGGCTGATTTCCCACCAGCTGTCGAGGCCGGCGTCGTACAGTGGCGCAATGGCCGGACGACCGAAGCGGTTCCACCAGACCGTGGAAATCCCCGGCGGGTAATAATTCGGAACCCAGTAGTAACCCCACTGCAGCACGCGATCCAGGGCGTGCGCGTGACGCAGCAGACTCTCGCGATTGTCGGCCTGCACCAGCCCTTCGAGCAGTGCATCGACGGCCGGATCGCGCAGTACCATGTAATTGTTCGAGCCGGGATCATCGGCGCCATCGGAACCGAAGTAATTGAACAGCTCGCGCCCCGGTGCCTGGCTCACCGGGTAACCGGCGACGATCATGTCGTAGTCGCGATTGCGCACGCGGTTGGTGTATTGCGCGGTGTCGACCTGGCGGATATCGAAGCCGATGCCGATCTGTGCGAGATTGCGTTTGAAGGGCAACAGCAGTCGTTCGAAGCCCTTCTGGCCGTTAAGGAAAGTGAAGTGCAGTGGCTCGCCATTGGCGTTCACCAACTGATCGCCGCGCGGTTTCCAGCCAGCGTCTTCGAGCAACTTCAGCGCCCGTAACTGCTCGGCGCGAATGTTGCCGCTGCCATCAGTTTTCGGCGCCTGGAACACCTGAGTGAAGACCTCGTCGGGAATCCTGCCGCGCCAGGGTTCAAGGATTTTCAGTTCCTCGGCGTCCGGCAGTTCGCGGGCCGCCAGTGCGCTGTGGGAGAAGTAGCTGTGCTGACGCAGGTACATGCCGCGCATCATCTGCCGGTTAGTCCATTCGAAATCCCAGAGCATGGCGATTGCCTGGCGCACGCGGCGATCCTGAAACGGCGGTTTCTGCAGGTTGAACACAAAACCCTGCGCACCTTGAGCGGCACCGGGTGCGAGATGTTCACGAAGTAATCTGCCTTGCTCCAGCGCGGCCCCGGCATACCCGATGGTGTAGCTGGTGGCGGAGAACTCGCGGTTGTAATCGAAGCCGCCGGCCTTGAGCACTTGCCGCGACACGTCGGTGTCGGCGAAGAACTCCACGCTCAATTGATCGAAGTTGTAGAGCCCACGGGTGATTGGCAGATCCTTGGCCCACCAGTCCTGCACCCGTTGGAATTTCACGCTGCGCCCGGCATCGACGGCGCTGATCCGATACGGGCCGCTGCCCGGCGGAATTTCGAAACCGCCGCCCTCGGCGAAATCACGTGTCCGCCACCAATGTTCGGGCAGCACCGGTAGTGTCGCCAGATCCAGCGGCAAGGTGCGGCTGTCGTTGTTCTTGAAGATGAAGCGCACTTGCGTCGGAGACTCCACAACAACCTCGGCGACATCGCGAAACTGCTGACGGTATTTGAGGCTGCCCTGCGTGATGAAGAGGTTAAAGGTGTAGCGCACATCTTCAGCGGTGATCGGCGTACCGTCGTCGAAACGCGCATTGGGGTTGAGGTAAAAACGCAACCAGCGGCGGTCGCTGTCCAGCTCCATCTGCTGCGCCACCAGACCGTAGACGCTGTAGGGCTCGTCTTTGCTGCGATAGGCCAGCGGCGCGTAGAGCCAGCCATCAACATCGGCCACGCCGGTGCCTTTGTCGGTGTAGGGAATCAGGTGATCGAACGGGCCGCTTTCCAGCGAGGAGCGACGCAAGCTTCCGCCCTTCGGCGCATTGGGGTTGGCGTAGGCCAGGTGCTGAAAATCAGCGGCGTACTTGGGCGCTTCGCCGTAGACCGTGAGTGCCGGTTGCGGCGCCGCCCAACTGAGCGGGGTTAATAGCGCGAAAGCGCTGAACACAATAAGCCTGGATAACATGGGCAGATCCCTTTTACACGTTGCTGCTACTGGCCTCATCGCTGGCAAGCCAGCTCCCACAGGGTCTGTATTCCATGTGGGAGCTGGCTTGCCAGCGATGGGGCCAGAACAGTCAACACACCTTCTGCCTACCTGTGATGTGCAACAGGCCGGCCATGTTTATAGGGCAGGCTTTAGATCAATAACTGACTAAAATCCGCACCAACTGCTAAAACCTGTTCTGTAGGAGCCGCCGAAAGCTGCGATCTTTTGCCGTTGGAAAATCAACAGATCGCAGCCTGCGGCAGCTCCTACAGGGGCTTATTCAGAATTTGTAGGCGACCCGCGTGTACAGCGTCCGCCCAAACGGGTCGCCATATTTCGGGTCGTAACCGCTCTGGAACGTGTAGGTCTGGTTGCTGAACGGTGGCTCGCGGTCGAACAGGTTTTTCGCGCCGAGGGTCACGCTGAGGGTTTTGCGCCAGGTGTAGGTGCCGGCCAGATCCCAGACGTTGTACGAGCCGACGTAGTCGTGGGTGTCGCGGTCGGAGTCGTGGTAACCGCTGGTGTAGCGGTTGGTCAGCGCCACGCCGTACGCGCCGTAATTCCAGCTGCCGGTCAGGCTGTGCCGCCAGCGTGCCACCGCGCCGGCCGAGGCAAAGTCGCCGCCCCGGAAGTCGCCGAGCTTGTCGATGTAGTCGCCCTTCTGTTGCTGCTGGTAGTCATATCGGGTGACGTAAGTGCCTTGCAGGCCGATGCCGAAATTGCCGTACGGGGTGCTCGGCAAGCGGTAGTCGAAGCTGACATCGACGCCGTTGGTCTTGATCTTGCCGAGGTTGGCCAGGCCCGTGACGATATGGTCGATGGAGCCATCAGGCTTGCGGATCAGCCGTTCCGGGTACAACTCCGGGTTCTCGAACACAGCCGATTCCGGGAACTCGGCAATCTGGTTGGCAATGTCGATCCACCAGAAATCGAGGCCCGTGGTCAGGCGTTCGAACGGTTGATAGACAAAACCGAGGGTGACGTTACGCGCGGTTTCCGGGCTCAGGTCGGTGTTGCCACCGGTGCTGCGGTTGAACTGTTGTGCACAGTCACGGTTGGCGATGCCGCCGTTGCTCGGATTACCACCGGCGCACAATCGCGGATCGTTGTAGTTGGCATTGGTGAAGGTCGTGAAGTTCGGGTTGTACAGCTCATACAACGACGGCGCGCGGAAGCCTTCACTGTAGGCGCCACGTACCACCAGTTCCTTGAACGGCTGGAAGCGGAACGAGTATTTAGGATTGGTGGTGCTGCCAAAGTCGCTGTACTTGTCGTGGCGCACCGCAGCGGACAATTCCAGGCTATCGAGCACCGGCACGTTGACCTCGGCGTATTCGGCCGAGACGCTGCGATCCCCGGCGACACTGCCGTTAGGGTCAACGCCGAGGCTCTGTACGTCGCCGGCAAACTGCGCAAAGTCCTGATGGAAATCTTCCTTGCGATACTCGCCTCCCAGCGCCAGCGCCGAAGGGCCGGCACCGAACCAATCGCCGATCTCGCGGCTGATGCGCCCGTCGATCGCCTTCACGCGCCCGACCGCTGTGGCGTAGTCACCGTCGACCGCGTTGGCCGCCAACAGCGCAGAACCTGCCGCCGTCTGTGGACCGAAGGGGTTGATCACGCCGTTGGCAATGCCGTCACTGACCGCACGGTCGTTGACGTAGCCGGCCTCAATGCTGTTGACCACTTTGTTTTGGTTGTACGAGGCGCCGAGGTTGTAATCCCAACCGGCGAGCGTGCCATCGAAACTCAGCAGCAGACGCTGACTGGTGTTGTCATCTTCATGCTGGCGTGCGCCAACGGCGGTTTCACGCCAGTTCACATCCACCGGTTGTGTCGGATCAAGGGCAAAACCACTCGGCCCAGGCGTGATGCCGTTGCCCGGATAGAACGCAGTACCAGGATTGACCTGATTGCCCATCAAGGTGCCAGGGCCGATCTGTGTGCGGTTCTCGTTGCGAGCCCAGAAGTATTCGAGGCTAACGTTGTGATCGTCCGAGAGCTTGCCGGTGGCTTTGGCGAACGCCGAGGTCTTCTCGGTTTCCGGCACCAGATCAAGATAATTCCACAGGCTTTGGCGGCAGATACCGTTGCGCGACAGCAGCCCCGGCGCGTTGCAACCGGAACCAGCCAATGGATTAGTCGCGTTGCGGCCCTGGCTCCAATTGGCGGGCGACGCAGTCCCGGAGGTGTAATCGAGGCCGCGACCGGGCTGGTAGTTGTACGTGTAATCGCGGTCATCGGCGGCCAGTCGTTGCTGTTTGTCGTAACTGACCACGCCGAAGACGTTGAAGCGGTCATCCTGCAAATCGCCGAAGCCCCAGCTACCGCTGAAATTGCGACTTTCGCCGCCGCCCGAATGCGTCGGCGTGTCGTAATTGGTGCTGATCTGGCCTTCGGTGAGGCTGGTCTTGGTGATGAAGTTGATCACCCCGCCGATCGCGTCGGTGCCATACAACGCCGAAGCACCATCGCGCAGCACCTCAACGCGGTCGATGGCAGCGAATGGAATGGTGTTGAGGTCGACACCGGAGCCATTGATCGCATTGGTGGCGTTGTTGCTCAGACGCCGGCCGTTGAGCAGCACCAGCGTCTTGTTAGCGCCGATGCCGCGCAAGTCCGCATAAGCCGCACCGCCGCTGCTCGACCCGACCGAACGCCCGGAACCGACCGAAGACTGGTTGGCAGAAATGCGGCTGACCAGCTCCTCCGTGGTCGAAACGCCCTGCTCGCGCAACTCTTCGACGCGCAGAATGGTCACTGGCACTGCCGTTTCGGCATCGACCCGGCGGATCGCCGTACCCGTGACTTCGACGCGTTGCAGCTGGGTGGTCGGTTCGGTTGCTGTGCTGTCGGCGGCAATGGCTGGCAGCGTGTTGATTGCCAGCAGCAAGGCCAGGCTCAAAGGTGATTTGACGGGTGAAAACTGAATCATGAACAGCCATCCCTGCGTTTTGGTTTATGCAGGGATGTGCAATGACGAATAAGGATTTATAGAGAGTGATTTAGACCGTTGGGTGATGAGGTTATGCAAAAAATCTCATGCCTGCGAATCAGGCCGATGCCATCTCCCTCAACAACCGGGTATCCAGGCCAAACCGCTCCTGGGAGACCATCCTGAATTGCCCCTCTGCCAGGTCGCAGCTCACCAGCAGATTCCACGAGTGGCGGGTTGCCGCCGAGGGAATCAGGAGAAATGGATGCTCATCCAGTAAAGCGTCGGCAAACCGCTGTTGATTGGGAGACGGCCACGCGGGACTCAACCAGTAAGGATTCGGTACCTCTTCGGGCTGAACGACTTTGACCCGTGCATCGCGGATGACCTCAAAGCACGTCAACACATAGGGCTCTCTGTCCAGTGCATCAAAACTATTATTGGCTGCTACCTCCAGAATGGCCGAGGACGGGTCGACAGATGCGTAGACGACTCGCCGGCCAGGCGCATTCCATCGACCGCCCTTCAGTTTTGAACCCATCCCGCTGTCCCACGTCTCTCCGTAGGCCTCCTGATCCAGGCGCCAGCCATACCAGTGCCCTTCCCAGGGCAAGGGATTCATGGGTAACCCCCGTACAGGAGCTGACACAAGTATTGCTCGACCATCTGGAAACCCAGTGGGTGGCGGGTCAGTTCCAACGGTACGTAGCCGTTAAGGTAAGGGGTGGGTTTTTGCATCCATATCTCCGCCTGTGACAGCCCCCCGAACGCCCGAGTGGCCATCTCCAGCACCAGCGCATATTGGTAGGCGACGACACTCTGCTGCGAGTCAAGCCGTATCGATTTGCCTTCCTTCAACAACCGCTGCACGGTTCTGACAGACCTGCCGGTGATGCGTTTGACCATGTCTTCGCGCAGGTACATTTCGGAAGTTGAAAGCATGTTGACGACGTCGCTCAGCTCAAAGCCCTGGTCGGTAAGGCGGACAATCAGCATGGCATCGTCACCGAGGTCCTGGCCATGCACGAGCAAATCGACAGGCTTGCCCGCGACCTTCTTTAGCCCCGTCAGCCGGGGCGTTTTTGGCGTGGGCATTGCGACATCCTCCATGGGGCATCTGGCGCGATCGTCGATCCAGAAGTTACGCAGGGAATAAGCAGGCGTTTCATGCTCGATGTGTGGGGTACGCATAATCGATCCTTTATCTGGGAACCTGAGCGTTCAAGCCGCTCAGCGACTTCAATGTCAGGTCCGATGCTATAGATCGCGCTTCCGACGACCAACCTGAAAAAGTCGTCGGAAAAATCCCCAATAACGCACAAGCGGCTCCAGTTTCCGTAGGACGTATACGACGTACTTGCCCTGTTTAACTGCCGAAGTGATAACTCATATCCAGCCACCACTGCCGGCCGTAAGGGTCGTAGTTACCGGTCGGGTAATACGGCCAGCCCGCCGAGTCATCGTGTTTAACCTGATTGAGCAGGTTGTTCACCGTCAGGCCGACGCTGGCCCGGTCGTTCAATTTGTAACGCGCACTGGCGTTGAACACTGTCCAGGGTGACAGGCGCCCGTCACCGGCGCCGTTGGTGACCGAACCGTAACGAATGCCCATCAGCGTGGCCGTGGCGTTCTGGTAATCCCAGGTCAGGCTCGCGTTGACCTTGCTGCGCCAGTCGTAATTGGTGCGCGAGGTGCGCCAGTCCTGGGTCGGTGCGTCGTCGGACTCCTTGTAATAATGCGAAAGCACCAAGGTATAGCCCAGCGCCGAACTGAAAGCGCCGTACTGCCCCGCGCCCCAGCGAATGTTGCTCTTGAAATCGAGGCCGCTGACCCGTTCGCTGGCGGCGTTGATCGCATTGACCCGCACGCGCTGTAACTGATTGGGATCAATGGCGGCGTTGCCGGCGTTACGATCAATGCGTGCCAGCGTCGATTGGCAATTGGCCGAGTTGATGTCCTGAGTGCCGTTGCGGCATTCATTCTCTTCTTGCAGCAAGCGGTTTTCGTCAACGGTGGTCAGCAGGTCATCGATCTCGACGCGCCAGAAGTCAGTGGAAAAATCGAAGTTGCGCGACGGCGACCAGACAAAACCGTAGGTCCACGACTTGCCCCGTTCCGACTCCAGATTCGCCGTGCCGCTTTGCGTGTAATCGACCCGCCCGCGATCGCAGGCGCCCTCCACGCCCTGGCTGCAACCGTAATAGTCGATCTGCGCCGGGTAGTAGCCGTTGCTGTCGGACTGGTAGATGTAATTGAGGTCCGGCGCGCGGAAACTGGTGCCGTAACTGCCGCGCAGCAACAGGCTGGTCACCGGGCGCCATTCCAGGCCGAGGTTGTAGGTTTTCTGCTGTTCGGTGCGACCGCTGAACTTGTATTGATCCCAGCGCCCCGCCGCGGTGGCCAGCACGGTGTCGGTGACCGGGATGCTGAACTCGCCGCCCGCCGCGTAACGCTTGCGTGAGCCGCCGGAGCTTTGTGCCGGGCTAACGCCGTAAAAGGTGCCGTCGTTGAGGCCGTCGTCCGGGTCCACGCGATATTCCTGTTTACCCGCTTCCAGCACTCCGGCGAACCCTACCGGCCCTGCCGGCAAATCAAACAGATCGCCATTGACCGAAGCGTTGTAACTGGTTGACACCGATTTGCTGCTTTGGGTCAGGTTGCCGCGAAATTGCTGCCACTCCTGCGGCGTCAATGGCCGGTCGAGGCGCGAAGCGTCCGGAGCGAACACCGGATAGCCGCCGCTGACACCCAACTGCGGACCGAGGTAGAAGTCCTGAATCGACGACAGCGGCGTGTAACGCGTGGTGCGGACGCTGCGATACTCGGAACGGTTGGCCGCCAGATCATAGTTCCAGCCGGTGTCGGCAATCTTGTCGGAAAGGCCAAGGGTGCCGGTCCACGAGGTGTCGCGCCACTTGCTGTTGTTACTGGTACGGCCGCCGATTTCCTCTTCACCGAAACGACGATACCAGCGCTCCAGATTGCCGCTGTTCTGGTTGACGAAGTCCGGGGAGGTGAAGGTCGGGCCGCGGGTGTTGTTCTGAATGTGATCGAGGCCATACATCAAGTCCGCGAAGACCTGACCGCTGTCGCTGAAGTGCCAGGTGCCGCGCGTGTAACCATCGTAGTTTTCCTTCTGGGTCTGCACCGTCCAGTAATCGTTGTACATCTGGTCGGTGCGGCAGCGACCGCCGTTGTTGAACAGTTTGTTGTCGAACGTGCCTTGGTAGGCGCCGCAGCCCGGCCCCAGATAACGGCTGTTGCTCAGGTCGCGGCGGTAACCGACATCGGCCAGCGGGCCGCTCTGCATGAAGCCGCGATCATCGGCCCAGATCGGATCGCGGTTGGTCAGTTCAAGCCCGAACAAACCATCGAAGTCGCCCCAGCTGCCGCCGCCACTGATCTGCAAGCGCTGGTTGTCGCCACCGCCGCGCTCGCTGGTGCCGCCCTTGAGGTTGACGTCGACGCCGTTGATCTTGTCTTTGAGGATGATGTTGACCACCCCGGCAATCGCGTCCGAGCCGTAAATCGCCGACGCGCCGCTGCTGAGGATTTCGATGCGTTCGATGACCGCCGACGGAATGTTCGCCAGGTTGGTGAAGTTGACCTTGCCATCGTAGGGCGTCGGGTAATCGGCGACGCGGCGGCCATTGATCAGCACCAGCGTGTGGTTGGGCCCGAGGCCGCGCAGGTTCAGCGCGCTGGCCGCCGGTTGCCAGGTATTGCCGTAGTCTTCGCCCTGAGTCATGCCGGTGTTTTGAGTCTGGGTGGCCAAGGCGTCGTAGACGTTTTTGTAGCCGCGCGCTTCCATTTCTTCGTGGGTGATGACGTTAACTGGCGTCGCTCCATCGCTCTGCGCACGGGCGATGCGCGAGCCAGTGACGGTGACTTTTTCCATGCGGTAATCGGCGCTGCTGGCCGGCGTCACGGCGCTGACTTTTGCCGGCGTGACAGCCGCCACATCGCCTTCGCGAACACTCAAGCCCTGAGCGCTTTGCTCGACTTGCAGGCCGCTGCCAAGCAGCGCTTTTTCCACGGCCTGACGCCCGCCCAATGCACCGCGCACCGTCGCACTGCGTTTGCCTTGCACCAGGTCCTGGCTGAAGGAGATCGGTACGCCGGTCTGCCGCGAGATGTCCAGCAGCACCTCATCGAGCGGGCCGCTGGCAATGTCGAAGGTGAACACCGCCGCTGCGGGCGACTGCGCCAACGCAGTCAATGGTCCCATGCCCAGCGCCAAAGCGGCGGCGAGGGTCAGTCGAGGTAATTGTTGTTTGAATGAGTACATCGAGGGGCTTCCCTGTTGAAGGCGTCTGCAGGGAATGAGCAGTGAACCGGCGCTTTTTATAGAGCATCGATTAGGCCAAGAAGTCATATCCCTATAACCAGAATTCCCCCTGTAGGAGCTGCCGCAGGCTGCGATCTTTTGATCTGGATTTAAAAAAACAAGATCAACAGATCGCAGCCTGCGGCAGCTCCTACAGGGGTGGCGTTCGGGTTTAACTGGGGCGAGGTTCGATGCTGATCCAGTAGGGGTTGTGCCAAAGAATGCGGATCGGTAAAGAGCGCTCGAGCAACTGCAACGTGCGGTCACTGTCGTCCAGCGGATAGAGGCCGCTCAAGCGCAAATCGGCGACCTCAGCGCTGACATGCACAATGCCGCGACGGTAGCGACGCAAGCTGTCAATCACCTCACTGAGCGGCCGATCGCGAACCTCCAGACGACCTTGCGTCCAGGCACTTTCGTGACCGTTGCTGCGCTGCAATGACAGGATGCCGCGATCGTTGAACAGCAGACTCTCCCCCGCCTCGACCACTTGCCGCGCACCGCTGGCCGTGACCACTTCGACCTGTGAATGCAACATCACCAATCGTGTGGAATCGTCATTGTGCTGCACGAGAAATTTCGTCCCGAGGGCGCGAATGCGACCGTGCTCGGTCTCGACCACAAACGGCCGCGACGGGTCCTTCGCCACGTCCACCAGCAACTCGCCACTGCGCAAGGCCAGCAGGCGCTGCGTACTGTCGAACAACGGCACCACGCGACTGCGCGCGTTGAGGGTCAACGCACTGCCATCCTGCAACGCAAAATCCCGACGTTCGCCGGTTCCCGTCGATAATTCACCAGCCTCGGGCAGCCAGCCGTAACGCCGCCCGAGCAACCCGGCCAACACCGCCACGCCGAGCACACTCAAACTGCCGCTGATAAATCGCCGCCGACTCGATGGTGCATTGAGGCTGTGCAGCAGACTGTTGCGCGGCACTGCGCGCAAGTTCGGATTGCGCAACAGGTTCAGGCCACCGCCCATTTGCTCGATGATCTGCTGGTGCCGTGGATCGGCCGTACGCCAGGCTTCGAACGCCGCCCGCTCGCCGAGGCTGACGTCACCCGATTGCAACAGCGCCATCCATTGCGCGGCTTCATCGATCAGCGTTTCGTCCGCCCTCATGCCTGCATCGCCTGATAGCAACGCTTGAACGCCTCGACCATGTATTGCTGCACGCGACTGGTGGACACACCGAGGCGCTCGCCAATCTCGCTGTAGGTCAGACCGTCGAGCTGATGATAGAGAAACGCTGCTTTGGCCTTGGCCGACAACCCGTTGAGCAAGCGATCGACCGCCAACAGCGCTTCGATCACCAGCGCCCGCTCTTCCGGCGACGGATGCACCGGCTCTGGCGCCAGCGCCAGGCTTTGCAGATAAGCGCGTTCGAGATCCTGGCGTCGCCAGCCTTCGTACACCAACCGCCGGGCAATAGTGGTCAACAACGCCCTGGGCTCGCGAATCGCTGTCGGGTCCGGCAAGGCCAATACTCGCAGAAACGTTTCCGAGGCGATGTCCTGTGCACTGTGCGGGCAGCCCAGCGTGCGGCTAACGGCAGCGCACAGCCAGCGATAGTCCTTTTGGAACATCTGCCCGATGATCTGGTAATGCGGGTTATGTCCACCCATGCCTTGCTCCCTGAAAACGGGTCCCACCCGCTGCGAAAAACCATCGTTCTGCCGGGATCGTCCGGCTCTGATCAGGCGCGACTGTGCAATAGGGTTGCGCACATTTGAAGTAATAAAAAAACATCACAAGCAAACCTTTAAGAATAAGGCGCTTCGTCACTGCGCAAACATTGGCTGACACAACGTTGACTTCGATCACTGGCGCAGCCCCAACCACTGATTAATCTCCTCGCTCCATCGAAGGCCAAGGACGGCTCACCGGGAGCCCGCGGCTGATCCCACTCAAGGAAGACCCCCATGCAATCGCTCAACATCATTCTGCTGTCGTCAGCATTCAACGGCCTGACGCAACGTGCCTGGCTGGAATTGCGTCAGGCCGGGCATTCACCCAGCGTTGTGCTGTTTACCGATGAAAGCGCCGTGTGCGAACAGATCGAAAACAGCGCCGCAGATCTGGTGATCTGTCCGTTCCTCAAGGACCGCGTACCCGAGGCGCTGTGGCGCAATACTCAGCGACCGGTGGTGATCATTCATCCGGGCATCGTCGGCGATCGGGGTGCCAGCGCGCTGGACTGGGCAATCACCAACGAACTGCCGAGCTGGGGCGTGACCGCCTTGCAAGCGGTGGAAGAAATGGACGCCGGACCAGTCTGGGCGACCTGCGAATTCAACCTGCCGGCGGGTCTGCGCAAATCCGAGTTGTATAACGGCCGGGTCAGCGACGCGGCGATGCTGTGCATTCGCGAGGTGGTGGAAAAATTTCGCGAAGGGTTTGTCCCGGTGCCGCTGGATTACAGCAATCCCGCCGTGCGCGGGCGCTTGCAGCCGAACATGAAACAGGACGATCGCAGCTTTACCTGGCACGACTGCGCACGCTTTATCAAACGCTGCATCGATGCGGCGGACGGCCAGCCTGGTGTGCTGGCGAGTCTGGCCGGCGGTCAGTACTACGTGTACGACGCACACCTGGATTCGCGCACAGGCATGCCCGGCGACATTATCGCGGTGCATGACGACGCGGTGCTGGTGGCCACCGGTGATCACAGCGTGTGGATCGGTGCCCTGCGGCGCAAACCGCAACCGGGCGAGGAAACCTTCAAGCAGCCGGCACGGCATGTGCTGGCCGGGCAACTGGCAAATGTGCCGAACCTGGACTGGTCAATCGCCAGTCAGCCGTTCAGCGCCGAAGCGTATCAGCCGATTGCCTATCGCGAGTCCGGGCATGTCGGCGAGCTGACATTCGAGTTCTATAACGGCGCTATGAGCACCGAGCAGTGCCAGCGCCTGGTCGAGGCACTGCGCTGGGCCAAGGCCCGCGATACTCAAGTGCTGTTGATCAAGGGCGGGCGCGGCAGCTTTTCCAACGGTGTGCACCTGAACGTGATTCAGGCCGCTCAGGATCCGGGCGCGGAGGCGTGGGCGAATATCCAGGCGATCGATGATGTCTGCGCAGAGCTGCTCAGCGCGCGGCAACTGGTGGTCAGCGGCGTGACCGGCAATGCCGGCGCGGGCGGCGTGATGCTCGCGCTGGCGGCGGACATCGTCTTCGCGCGGGCCGACATCGTGCTCAATCCGCATTACAAGAGCATGGGCCTGTATGGCTCGGAATACTGGACCTACAGTTTGCCCCGCGCGGTCGGCCCGGCGATGGCCGAACAACTGACACAGGCGTGTTTGCCGGTCAGTGCCCAGCAGGCGTTGCAACTGGGCATGGTCCAGGAAATCGGCCCGCGCTGCCCGGATGAATTTGCCCTGTGGCTGCTGCAACGGGCCAATGGTGCGTTGAACGATCCGACCTACGCGGCGGTGCGTGAACGCAAGTCGCGGGTCGATCATCTGCTGATCCTGCAATGCCGCGACAACGAGCTGCAAGAAATGCAGGAAGACATGCTCTACAACCGCAGTCAATTCGCCGAGAAGTGCCGCCACTTCGTCTACAAACGCAAAGCCTGCGGCACGCCGGCACGATTGATCGAAGACTGGGCACGGGTCCAGGAAATTGAGCTGACTGATTGATCTCCAGCGTCTGCAATGCCCCCATCGCTGGCAAGCCAGCTCCCACAGTGGACGGTGTTGACCACAAACCCTGTGATCAACATTGCCCTCTGTAGGCGTGAGCCTGCTCGCGATGAGGCCAGCCCAGCCAATATCCTCATTGGCTGAACCGACGCCATCGCGAGCAGGCTCACTCCTACACCGTTCGGGGGTAGATCCGTAATCCTGAGCGCCACAAAATCCTGTAGGAGTGAGCCTGCTCGCGATTAGGCCAGCCTGGTCAACATCCTCATTGTCTGAACCAACGCCATCGCGAGCAGGCTCACTCCTACAGGGTTTTGCGTTTAGGCACAGGTTTTGAAAACGCCTCTAAAATTGTGGGAGCTGGCTTGCCAGCGATGAACGATGACGCGGTACCGAGTGGCCACTTACAATGCGCGCACTTCAAACACCGGCCCGCCCATGGACATCGACCTCGCCCGCACCTTTCTTGAAATCGTCCGCCACGGCAGTCTCGCCGCTGCCGCGCAAAAGCTGTTCGTCACACAAACGGCGATCACCGCTCGGGTGCAGAAACTCGAAAGCCAGTTGGGCAGCACGCTGTTCGTGCGCAACCGCGCCGGGGCGAAGCTGACGCCCAATGGCGAAGCGTTCGTGGTCTACGCCAACCAACTGGTGCAGACCTGGGAGGCCGCCCGCCGTGACCTGCCGCTGCCCGAGGGTTATCACAACGTGCTGCACATCGGCGGCGAAGTCAGCCTGTGCAACCCGCTGATGCTCAGTTGGGCCGCCGAACTGCGTGAGAAAATCCCCGGTCATGCGCTGCGCATGGAAATCCGCGATGGCGAAAACCTGCTGCGCCAACTCGAATTGGGCGTACTCGACGCGGCGCTGGTCTATCAGCCGGAATACTGGCCGGGCCTGCAGGTCGAGCAAGTGCTCGAAGAGAAGTTGATTCTGGTGCGCGCACCCGACCGCCCGGATCCCTACGTTTACATCGACTGGGGTCCGGATTTCCGCCGGCAGCACGACGCCGCCCTGCCGGAAAAGGCCAAGGCTGCGCTGAGTTTCAACCTCGGCCCGCTGGCCCTGCAATACATCCTCGAAAACGGCGGCAGCGGCTATTTCCGCACCCGCGTCGTGCGCACCTACCTGGAAAGCGGCGCACTGGAACCGGTGACCAAAGCCCCGGAATTCAGCTACCCGACCTACCTGGTCTATTCGCGCGACCGCGACTCGGCGACGCTGCAGCACGCCTTCGACCTGCTGCGCGAAGTGATCCGGACCGATGACGACTGGTCACAACGCTGGAACCCGTTGAGCTGAAGCGGCCGCTTTGCACCGGATCCTGGCGCATGTGACCTCAAGGTCTGACCTGCACAAACCGCCGGATCGGCTAATCTGCCGGGTATAACAACAATACCCACAGGTGAACGCAGTGAGGCAGACCACCGAGGCATTTCGCAGCCGCTATCGTGCGGCGATCCATCCGTTGTACAACCCGTGGCTGCACGGCACGTTTGTGCTGCTGTTCGGCGTGCTCGCCATCGGCGTGTTCTGCAGCCGAGTGCATCAGGCCAGCGCGCTTGAATGGCTGACCGTGCCGCTGACATTGCTATTTTTCAACTTTGCCGTGTACATGGTTCATCGCCATCTCGGCCATCACAAAAAGGCCTTCGCCAAACTGTTCTACGCGCGGCACGCCGGCGATCATCACAGCTTCTTCACCCCCGGCCACATGACCTACGACAGCGCTCGCGACTGGCGGGTGATTCTGTTTCCGGCGTGGCTGATCGTCATCCACACGCTGGTCATCACCCTGCCCTTGTGGTGGCTGTTCGCACAATTCAACGCCAACGTGGCCGGGTTGTTTGGCGGTTGCATGGTGCTCGGTTACCTGACGTATGAGGTGTTTCACGCCTGTGAGCATCTGCCGCCGAAAAACCCGCTGGCCCGCTTGCCGTGGATCCGCCAGATGCGCCGCCTGCACGAGCTGCATCACCGGCGCGAGCGCATGCAGGAGCGCAATTTCAATATCGTTTTGCCGTTGATGGATTACCTGTTCGGCACCCTGTACTGGGAGCCCGAAGCCAGCCCCTTGAGCTATTCGAGAATGCCCATGACCCGCATGCAGCACCAGATCGATATCGCCGGCGAGCCGATCGCCGTCCTCGCCTACGCCGCCAGCGTCAGCCGCTGGCCAGAATGGCATCCGTCGTCGCTGAAGATCGACGGCGCGCAAGGCCCGCTCCACGCCGGCGCGCACTTCGAGGAGGATATTCATGCCGGCGGGCGTGCGGGTCACTTGCGTTGGGAGGTCACCGAATATTTGCCTGGCCGGCGCTGGTGCGCACGCGCCCAAGGCGATCATGGTCTGTCACTGCTGCTGACGTATGAATGTTCAGGGGATGCCAGCGCTACACGGTTTGTTCGCACCCTCGACTACCGTTTCGAGGGCTTGGGCATGCGCATTGCCAACCAGTTACTACTCAAACGGCGCATCGAGCGCGAATCAGCCGCTTCAATGCTGGCGTTGCGCGATATGGCAGCGCAGTACACGCTGTCAGCGAGGGCGAGCGCATGAAGCTGCGGCACATTTTTCTGCTGCTGATCGTCATCGTCATCGCCTTCTTGCTGCTGATGCCCACCAAAGTCGAACCGGTCGCCTGGACACCCCAGCCAGCGCCGTCGCTGACCGCTGGGCTGTATGCCGAAAACCAGCGACTCAAAGGCACGGCACAGGTCGGGCCGAGCGACATTGAAGGGCCTGAGGCGTTGTTGCTGGAGGAAGACTTCTTGATCACCGGGCTGCACGACGGCCGACTGATCCGCACCAGCCTCGACGGCAAGGCGCGCCAGGTGCTGGCGGATACGGGCGGGCGGCCGCTGGGACTGGCGCGGCATCCGAACGGTCTGCTGGTGATCGCCGACGCGGTCAAGGGCTTGCTCTCGCTCGACGCGCAGGGCCGCCTGATCCCATTGACCACGGAGGCCAATGGCGTGGCGTTCGGTTTTACCGATGATGTCGCCATCGACCAGTCCGGGCACTACGCCTACTTCAGCGATGCTTCCAGCCGTTGGGGCTACGGGCACGACGGCGAGGCGATCATCGAACACAGCGGCGAAGGCCGTCTGCTGCGCTATGACTTCCAGAGCGGCAAAACCAGTGTTCTGCTGGACAAGCTGCAGTTTGCCAACGGCGTGACCCTCGGCCCGGATGACGCCTATGTATTGGTCAACGAAACCGGCGCCTACCGCATCAGTCGTTACTGGCTGACCGGGCCCAAGGCCGGCACGCATGACCTGTTCATCGACAACCTCCCCGGGCTGCCGGACAACCTCGCGTTCAATGGCAGCAAGCGGTTTTGGGTCGCGCTGTATGCGCCACGTACGCCGCTGCTGGATGGCACGGCCGGGCATCCGTTCGTGCGCAAGATGATCGCGCGGTCCCTGACGGTATTGCCCAAACCGGTGGAGAAACGCGGATTTGTGCTGGGACTGGATCTGGATGGCAAGGTGATCGCCAATCTGCAAGACACCAGCAGCGGCAATTATTCGCCTATCACCACGGTGCGCGAGTATGGGCAGTGGTTGTATTTCGGTTCGCTGAAGGCGACGCACATGGCGCGGTTGCCATTGGATGCAGCGCTGAAGTGAAACCGCAGGATGTGTATTGGATTGACTGACGCCATCGCTGGCAAGCCAGCTCCCACAGGTTTTTGTGTCACTGGGGATTATGGATCTAACACCGGACGGTGTAGGAGTGAGCCTGCTCGCGATGGCGTTGGTTCAGTCAATGAGATGTTGACCGGGCAGGCCTCATCGCGAGCAGGCTCACTCCTGCAGGGGGCAATGTTGGTCACAGGGTTTGTGGTCAACACCCTCCACTGTGGGAGGTTTTGCTGTCGCTGGGGATTATGGATCTACCACCGGACGGTGTAGGAGTGAGCCTGCTCGCGATGGCGTTGGTTCAGTCAATGAGATGTTGACCGGGCAGGCCTCATCGCGAGCAGGCTCACTCCTACAGGGGGCAATGTTGGTCACAGAGTTTGTGGTCAACACCCACCACTGTGGGAGGTTTTGCTGTTGCTGGGGATTATGGATCTACCACCGAACGGCGTAGGAGTGAGCCTGCTCGCGATGGCGTTGGTTCAGTCAATGAGATGTTGACCGGGCGGCCTCATCGCGAGCAGGCTCACTCCTGCAGGGGGCAATGTTGGTCACAAGGTTTGTGGTCAATACCCTCCACTGTGGGAGGTTTTGCTGTCGCTGGGGATTATGAATCTACCACCGGACGGCTTAGGAGTGAGCCTGCTCGCGATGGCGTTGGTTCAGTCAATGAGATGTTGACCGGGCTGGCTTCATCGCGAGCAGGCTCACTCCTGCAGGGGGCAATGTTGATCGCAGGGTTTGTGGTCAACACCCTCCACTGTGGGAGCTGGCTTGCCAGCGATGGCGGTCTGTCAGTTGCTGGACTTGTCGAACTTGTCGGGATCTTCGTCTTCCGGCAATTCTTCATCCGGCTCATCTGGATTGGCCGTGGTGTGCGCCGGGCTATTAGGCTCGGGATGCGTCGGAACCGGGTCAAAAGCGCCCTGCTCTTCACTGGGAAATTTGGGATCGTTCATAAGGCACCTCGCAAAGAGTCGCTGATTGAAGACTCTGAACATTCGAGGTGCCGGTCGTGGCTGTCGTTCCCGTCAATCCGCAACCGCAGGTCGGCGGATCAAATGTGGATCATGACGATATCTGTAAATGGCTGACGATCTCGTCCTTGACCTTCAGACGCTTCTCTTTGAGTTTTTTCAGTGTGTCGTCGCTGGGGGCATCCGATGTGGCCGTTTCGGCCTTGACCACGTCGGCGTCAGCCTGGGAATACTTGTTGATCAGTGAATCCAGTCGTGGATCCTGGGTGCGTTTTTGCTGGATCTCTTCCTTTGTGCAACTCAAGTCCTGAAACAGGTCATGGGAAACCGGCATGGAACACCTCCGTCAGTTGATCGGCTGGCCAACGCGACCGATTGCGCGGGCCAAGTATCAGAATGGCCTTGGTTGGACGGTTCTGTCGACCACCTGTCAGACCAGCGGTGCCCGTTCGTCGCCCTGTCGCAAATGCGATAAAACCTTTATTCGCCGTGCTGCCTCCATTGCATAACACCCATAAAAACCTGCGTGGAGATACACCAATGGACGGATTCAACCTGCGTCATCTGTTTTTGGCTGTCGCTTTGAGCACCGGCATGGGCAGCGCTTTCGCCGCCACTGACAATGACTTTGTCGATAACGCGGCCGCCGGTGGCATTGCCGAAATCGAAACCAGCCGGCTGGCCCTGGAAAAAAGCGCGTCTGCCGACATCAAGGCCTTCGCCAACATGATGATCACTGACCATGGCAAGGCCAACGATGAACTGGCGAGCATTGCCAAGGCCAACGATATCGAAGTCCCGGACACCACGACGCTGGTCAAACAGGCCAAGGAAAAAATCCTCGACCTGCGCGATGAATCGTTCGATGCCGCTTACGCCAATAATCAGGTGAAAGCCCACGAAGAAACCATCGAGCTGTTCAAGAAACAGGCTAATACCGTGACGGATGACAAGGTCAAGGGCGCGACTGAATTGAAGGCGTTTGCGCAGAAAATGCTCCCGGCGCTGGAGAAGCACCTGGCCGCGGCGAAAGAGTTGCAGGCCAAACACCCGAGCAAGTAACAGTCCATAAAAAAGGCCGCATCCATTGGATGCGGCCTTGTCATGTCCGCCGATCTTAACCGCCGTCCGTATCAATATCGGCATCCGTCTCCTCCCCCGGCTTCGCCCGATCCGGCTTCGGCTCGAAACCCGGACTGAATTCATTGTCGTTGTCCGTGTGCTGATTCTTCTGATCCACCGCCGGGTCAGCGCTTTGCGCCTGTTCTTTATCACCCTGTTGCTGCGTTGGCGCCGGTTGCCCCGGCACTTGCGGGTCGATCGCCGGGTCGTTACGGTTGATCGGTTCGGCGGACTGATTCTGTTGTTGCTTCGATTGCTCGTTCATGTTCACCTCGGTCGTCAAAGCAAGCGCGACTGAAACCAGTCGGGCCTTGAACATTCGAAGGCTGGCCCGCGCCAACGTTCAAAACATCTCCACTCTTTGCCACGCCGACTAAAGTTACCGGGGCGTTCTTTGCGCCAGATCAAAAATATCCTCGCGGCAACGAACAACTATTTCAAACGGCAAATGTCATTGATTCCGCGCCGGTCGTTTTTCCACGATCGGCCCCTAATTCGCTACGGAGCAACAGGCACATGGCAGCACTGCAGAACAGCACACTCGATGCGATGAAAAACAAACAGGCACAACTGCTGGGCGAATGGGTCAACGGGCTGGAAACCAGCGGTGCCACCCGTAATTTGAAAGGTCACGATGTACAGCAACAGACCAGCGAGTTCCTGCAATTGGTAGTCAGCGGCCTGGAAAGCGACTACGGCACCAATATCAATGCCCCGGGCTGGGAATCGACGCGCCAGTTCCTCGAAAAGCTTTCCCACAGCCGCGCCCTGCTCGGTCAGGATTCGCAGCAGACCGCCAGCTTCATCTTCGCCCTCAAAGGCCCGTTGTTTAACCTGCTCCAGGCCCATTACAAAGAACAACCGGCACTGCTCGCCGAACAGCTCTGGGAAATCTCCGAACTGCTCGACGCGTTCGGCATGCACACCATCCGCACCTTCCAGAAATCCCGCGAAGCGGTGATCAAGCGTCAGCAGGAAGAACTGCTGGAGCTGTCGACCCCGGTGGTCAAGCTGTGGGACGGCGTACTCGCCCTGCCGATGATTGGCACCCTCGATTCGCAGCGCACCCAAGTGGTGATGGAATCGCTGCTGCAACGCATCGTCGATACCGGTTCGGAAATCGCCATCATCGACATCACTGGCGTGCCGACCGTCGACACCCTCGTCGCTCAACACCTGCTGAAAACCGTGACGGCGATCCGCCTGATGGGTGCCGACTGCATCATCAGCGGCGTGCGCCCGCAAATCGCGCAAACCATCGTGCATCTCGGCCTCGATCTGCAAGGCGTAGTCACCAAGGCCAATCTGGCGGATGCGCTGAAGCTGGCGCTGACCCGTTTGGGTACCACCTTCGTCAAAACGGCTTAAGCAATGGAACGTATCCCGATCCTACAAATGGGCGACTTCCTGCTGGTGACGATTCAGGTCGACATGCACGACCAACTCGCCCTCACCCTGCAGGACGATTTGTCCGAGCGCATCAGTAAAACCTCGGCGCGCGGGGTGTTGATCGACATCTCGGCGCTGGACATGGTCGACTCATTCATCGGCCGGATGATCGGCACGATTTCCGGCCTGTCGAAAATCATGGACGCCGAAACCGTGTTGGTGGGCATGCAGCCAGCGGTCGCGATTACTTTGGTTGAACTCGGCATGACCTTGCCCGGCGTGAGCACGGCGCTGAACGTCGAGCGAGGGATGAAACTGCTGCGAGAACGAGTATTGCAACAATGACCGTGCGCAGTAGCGGTACTCAACCGATCCATATCGAGCAAGACGTGGTACTCGCGCGTCAGACCGCGCGCAAGCTCGCCACCGAGTGCGGCATGCGCCTGATCGACCTGACCAAAATGGTCACGGCGGTCAGCGAGTTGGCGCGCAACACCATGGTGTACGGTGGTGGCGGCGACATGGACTGGCAGATTCTCGATGAGGATCACAAGGTCGGTCTGCGTCTGACGTTTCGCGATGAAGGCCCGGGCATTCCCGACTTGAAACTGGCAATGACCGATGGCTGGACCTCCGGCAGTGGCATGGGGCTGGGCCTGACCGGCGCCAAACGGCTGGTGGAAGAGTTCGAACTGGACACCGAGCCCGGCAAAGGCACTCGAATAACGATCACCCGATGGACATGAATATCGGCACAAGCCTGACCCAAGTGCTGCCGATCGAGGACAGCAGCCAGATCGGCTACGCACGGCGTACCGCGCAGCAACTGGCCGAACGGCATGGCTTCGATGAGCGTGATGCCGGACGCGTGGCACTGGTGGCAACAGAGCTCGCAAGCAACATACTCAAGCACGCCAGCCACGGTGAAATGCACCTGAGGGTGTTGCCGCGTGCCAATGGTTTCGGCATCGAAATGCTCGCCGTAGACCGCGCGCAGGGCTTTGATCTGGAGGCTTGTCTGGCCGACGGTTTCTCGACCGGAGGCACTCAAGGCATCGGTCTTGGCTCAATATCACGCCAGACCGAAGTGTTTGATGTGTACGCCGATGCCCGTGGCGCGGTGTTGTTGGCGCGACTGTATCCGCGCACCGATCGGGCGCCGGACATTCGTTTCGGAGTCAGCCAGCACTCACTGCACAACGATCCTGCCTGCGGCGATGTCTGGCACCTGGCCTATGAAGACGGCAACATCAGCGCGCTGATCATCGACGGCCTGGGCCATGGCGAAGAAGCCGAACGCGCCGGTCTTGCAGGCGCCGAAACCTTTGCCCTGACACCCTTCGCCGAACCAGTCATGCTGATGGAAGATCTGCACCGTGACATGATCGGCAGCCGTGGTGGCGCCGTCGCGTTCGCCCAGTTCGATGCGCGGCGCGACCGCCTGACCTTCGCCGGCGTCGGCAACATCGGCGCCAGCCTGATCGCCGCCGACAAATCCCGCGGATTGGCCTCGCACCCGGGAATCGTCGGCGTGCAATACCGGAAAGCCCGGCCCTTTGACTATGCTCACGTGAACGGACATCTATTGATCATGTACAGCGACGGCTTGCAGTCCCGTTGGAACCTTCAAGACTACCCCGGCCTGGTGCACCGCCATCCCGCCGTGATAGCCAGCGTCCTGCACCGCGACTTCTGTCGCGGGCGCGACGATGTAACGGTGCTGGTCGTTGCCCTGGAGGCCGCCCATGGCTGAGTCGCCGATTCTCAACAGCGCCGAGCAGACCGCGCTGATTGCGCAGTTGCAGAGCGAAACCGCGGCCCTGCGCGAAGAACTCGATGAAACCAATCAGGGCGTGCTGGCCCTGTACGCCGAACTCGACACCCAGGCCGAAGAGCTGCGCCAGGCCTCGGATCTGAAAAGCCGTTTTCTGTCGTACATGAGCCACGAATTTCGCACGCCATTAGGCTCGATCCTCAGTATCAACAGCTTGCTCGCCGATGAACTCGACGGCCCGCTCAGTCCCGAGCAGCACAAGCAGGTGGCGTTCGTCAGCACGGCTGCGCGCGAACTCAGCGACATGGTCGATGACCTGCTCGATCTGGCCAAAATCGAGGCCGGGCGCATCACCATTTCCCCGGCGTGGTTCGACATGTTCGACCTGTTCTCCGCCCTGCGCGGGATGTTCCGGCCGATTGTCGATGCCTCGGCGGTCGATCTGATTTTCGAAGAACCGGTCGGCTTGCCGCGCCTGTACACCGACGATAAGAAACTCGCACAGATCCTGCGCAACTTCATTTCCAACTCGCTGAAGTTCACCACCCGTGGCGAAGTGCGGGTATCCGCGCGGCTCGAAGGCGTCGACAAAGTGCGTTTTGCCGTGAGCGACACCGGTATTGGTATCGCTACCGAGTTGCATGGCGCATTGTTCGAGGACTTTTCCCAGGTCGACTCGCCGTTGCAGAAGCGTCTGCGCGGTACCGGGCTGGGCCTGTCGCTGTGTAAACGCTTCGCGGCCCTGCTGGGCGGTGAAGTCGGGCTGGAAAGCACGCCAGGGGTCGGTTCGACCTTCTTCGTGATCATTCCGCTGGCGATCGCTCTGGAGAACGTCGATGAAACGTGACATCCGCCTGTTGATCGTCGACGACAACGTCGCCACCCGCTACGCCCTGCGCCGGCGCCTGGAGCGCCACGATTATGAGGTGCTGGAAGCCGGCACCGGCACTGATGGGCTGGCGCTGATCGAAAGCGAGCCGCTCGATGCGCTGATTCTCGACGTCAATCTGCCGGACATGAGCGGTTTCGACATCGTGCGGATTTTGCGCGCTGACGCGCGCACGGCGTTGCTGCCGGTGATCCACGTGTCCGCCGCCTCGATCCAGACCGGCGACATCATCACCGGCCTCGACGCGGGTGCCGACGCTTACCTGATTCACCCGGTCGATCCCGACGTGCTGCTAGCGACCCTGCGCACGCTGCTGCGAGTACGCGACACCGAAAATGCCCTGGGTGAGAGCGAGGCGCGCTTTCGCGAGATTTTCGTCAACGTTTCAGCGCCTATCGCGGTGCTCGATGCGCATTTGAAAGTCCATGAATGCAACCACGCTTTCGCGCAACTGATCCTCGACAATCAGGACCCGCAAACCCTGCGCGAATGCTTCGCCGACGATCAAAGCGCGATCCTCAACGAACTGCGTCTGCGCCTGGTCGATGGCGAGCGCTGGAAAGGCACGCTGAACATGCGTGTGCTCGGCGAGCTTCGCGAGACCGAGTGGCAGATTTCGCCCTATCGCACGCCAGAGTTGAGCCTGGTGTTTGTCGAGGACGTCACCGAGCACCGTCATCGCGAACGCTCGCACCTGGCGCAACTGAACGACACCACCACGCAATTGGCCAAGGAAGTCGCCGAGCGCGTGCGCGCCGAGTCGCAACTGCTGCAAGTGCAGAAAATGGATGCGTTGGGCAAACTCACCGGCGGCATCGCGCATGATTTCAACAACCTGCTCACCGGGATCATCACCAGCCTGGAACTGATCCAGAAACGCGTCGCCGATCAACGCCTGGACAAGGTGCAGTTTTACTCCGAGGCCGCGCTGAATTCGGCCATGAGTGCCGCGTCGCTGACCCATCGTCTGCTGGCGTTTGCCCGCCAGCAACCGCTGGACACCCGGCCCGTGGACATTAATGAGCAGGTGCGCTCGCTGGAAGAATTGCTGATGCGCACCATCGGTGAACGGATCAACCTCAAGCTTGAGCTGACGTCGAAACCGGCGATCGCCCTGGTCGACCCGGTGCAACTGGAAAGCGCGGTGCTCAACCTGGTGATCAACGCCCGCGATGCGTTGCCTTCGGGTGGCAACATTTGGGTCAACACCTATGCCGCCTACTCCCATGGCGATCCGAATCTGGCCGATGGCGCGTATGTGGCGTTGTCGGTGCGCGATGACGGCACCGGGATTGAGCACAATGTCATCGACAAGGTGTTTGACCCCTTCTTTACCACCAAACCGCTGGGCCAGGGCACGGGGTTGGGGCTGTCGACGATCTATGGTTTTGCCCGCCAATCCGGGGGTGACGCACACATCCGCAGCGTGGCGCGGCGCGGCACCGAGGTGACGATCATGTTGCCGGCCACCAGCGATCCTACCGGCGCTGATGTGCCGTCACCGGTTGTCGACCCACAAGGCACGGGTGAGCATGTGTTGATCGTCGAGGACATGCCGTCGGTGCGCATGTTTGTCACCGAAGTATTGGAAGACGCGGGTTACCGCTGCACTCAGGCGGCGGATATCGAAACGGCGCTGGAGCGCTTGCAGAACGATGCTTCGATCAACCTGCTGCTCACCGATGTCGGCTTGCCGCGCATGAGCGGCCGTGAATTGGCAGATGTTGCGCGGGGCTGGCGTGAGGGTTTGCCGATTCTGTTCATGACCGGGTATGCAGAAACGGCGATCAATCGGCAGGTATTTCTGGGCAGCGGCATGGACATGCTGGTCAAGCCGTTCCAGATCAGCGAACTGCTCGAAAAAGTCCGCCGCACCCTCGACGGCGCCTGACAGACCGCCATCGCTGGCAAGCCAGCTCCCACAGGGATTAGTGTCATTTACAGAACCAATGTGGGAGCTGGCTTGCCAACGATGGGGCCAATAAGGGCACCAAATCTCATCGGCTCAACGCACGGGCCAGAAACGGCGCAGTCTTGCTCTTCTTGCTCGCCGCAACCTTCTGCGGCGTGCCAGCGGCGACAATCCTGCCGCCCTGATCCCCCGCTCCCGGCCCAATGTCGATCACCCAGTCACTCTGCGCAACCACGCGCATTTCGTGCTCGACCACGATCACCGTGTGCCCCGCCGTCACCAACGTGTCCAGTTGCTCCAATAGCCGATCGACATCGCGCGGATGCAATCCTGTGGTCGGCTCATCCAGCACATACAGCGTCGCACCACGTTGGTTGCGCTGTAACTCGGTGGCCAGTTTGATCCGTTGCGCTTCACCGCCCGACAGCTCCGTGGCCGGTTGCCCGAGCCTTAAATACCCGAGGCCGATATCACGCAGCACCTCCAGCGAACGCCGAATCCCCGGCTGCCCGGCAAACACCGTCACCGCCTCATCGACGGTCAATTGCAGCACCTGCGCGATGCTCAAGCCCTCCCAAAGAATTGCCAGCGTCTGCGGGTTGTACCGCGCGCCATGACAGGTCGGGCACGGCGCGTACACGCTGGGCATGAACAACAATTCCACGCTGACAAAGCCTTCACCCTCGCACGTGGCGCAACGGCCCTTGGCGACGTTGAAGGAGAATTGCCCGGCGTCGTAACCCGCAGCCCTGGCTTCGGGCGTCGCGGCGAACAGCTTGCGCACGTTATCGAACAGGCCGGTGTAGGTCGCCAGATTGGAGCGCGGCGTGCGGCCGATGGGTTTCTGATCGACTTGCACCAGCCGTTTGATCGACTCCAGCCCTGACGTGACCTGACCGCTGCTGAGCTGCGGCGCATCATCTTCAAGGCTGAGTTCTTCAGGCTCCGCCTCGGCAGTCGGCCGCCCGAGTTGCGCGCCGACCAGCTCCAGCAACGCCTGACTGACCAGACTCGACTTGCCGGACCCGGACACGCCGGTCACCGAAGTGAAGCAGCCCAGCGGGAATTCAGCGCTGAGATTATTCAGGTTGTTGCGAGTGATACCGTCCAGTTTCAACCACGCCGTCGGCTTGCGTGCCGCACGGGTTGGCCGCCCGGTTTCGGCAAACAGATAAGCGCGAGTCTGCGACGCTTCAATCCCGGCCAATCCTGCCGGAGGGCCGCTGTACAACACCTGCCCACCCTGCTCGCCCGCCGCCGGACCGACGTCGATCAACCAGTCGGCGCGGCGCATGGTTTCCAGATCATGCTCGACCACGAACAGCGTGTTGCCGTCGGCCTTCAGCCGTTGCAAAGCCTCGAACAGCGCCTCGCCGTCCGCCGGGTGCAAACCGGCCGAGGGTTCGTCGAGCACATAGATCACGCCAAACAGTTGCGACCCCAATTGTGTCGCCAGCCGCAAACGCTGCAACTCACCGGACGACAATGTCGGCGTGCTGCGCTCCAGCGCCAGATAACCGAGGCCCAGGTCGGTCAGCGTACTGACCCGCTCCAGCAGATCCTCGGCAATACGCTGCGCCGCCAGACGTTTCTCCAGTGACAGGTTCGGCGTGTGCCGCACGTCCGGCGCGCTGGCATGCCCACTGGCGCCATGGGCCACCCGTTGCTGACGGGCCTCACGGGTTTGCGCATGGCTCAAGGTCTCGCCGGTTTCCTCGGCGTGCTCCAGATAACTCTGCGCCGCGACGGGCCGCAACACCTCGGCCACTTGCAGCAACGGCATCTGCGACAGCTCGCCAATGTCGTAGCCGGCAAAGGTCACCGACAACGCTTCACGCTTGAGGCGTTTGCCGTCACACAACGGGCAAGGGCTGCCGAGCATGAACTGCGAAACGCGCTTCTTCATCAGCGCACTTTGCGAGTGGGTGAAGGTGTGGAGGATGTAGCGGCGCGCACCGGTGAAGGTGCCTTGGTAGCTCGGCTCCATTTTGCGCTTGAGGGCGACGCGGGTTTCTTCCGGGGTCAGCCCGGCGTACACCGGCACGGTCGGGGTTTCTTCGGTGAAGAGAATCCAGTCGCGCTGCTTTTTCGGCAGTTTCTTCCACCGGATGTCGACGTCGATGCCCATGGTCACGAGGATGTCGCGCAGGTTCTGCCCTTGCCACGCCAGCGGCCAGGACGCCACAGCGCGTTGGCGGATCGTCAGGTTCGGATCGGGCACCATCAGCGCTTCGGTGACTTCGTAGACCCGGCCAAGGCCATGACACTGCGGGCAGGCGCCCTGCGGGGTGTTAGGCGAGAAATCCTCGGCGTACAACATGGTCTGCCCCGGCGGGTAACTGCCGGCACGGGAATAGAGCATGCGGATCAGACTCGATAACGTGGTGACGCTGCCCACCGACGAGCGCGTACTCGGCGTGCCGCGCTGTTGTTGCAGGGCCACGGCGGGCGGCAGGCCTTCGATGGAATCGACGTCCGGTACGCCGACCTGATCAATCAGGCGTCGTGCATACGGTGCCACCGACTCGAAGTAACGCCGCTGCGCTTCGGCGTACAGAGTCGAAAATGCCAGCGAGGATTTGCCCGAACCGGACACCCCGGTGAACACCACCAGCGCATCGCGGGGGATGTCGATGTCGACGTTCTTCAGGTTATGTTCACGGGCGCCCCGCACTCGAACCATGCCGGCGGGCGCTTTGGAATTACGCTTGGAAGTCATTGGCGGGCCTTGATCGGAAGATTGCTTGAAAAACTCTGGTGCCAGATCAGATCTCTATGACTAGTGAGTTTTGTGCGACAGGTGAGTTCCTGTGGCGAGGGGATTTATCCCCGATCGGCTGCGCAGCAGTCGTAGATCCTGCCCCCTCGGTATACCTGAAGAAATGCAGGGGAGCGCTTCGCACTCCATCGGGGATAAATCCCCTCGCCACAAGTAATTTCCTTACACCTCGGGTAGTTTCCTTACACTTCAGGTAGCTTTCTTACACATCAGGTAACTTCCTTGCGCCACAGAATCCCGGTAGACACAGGGTTCTGTCAGTCAGGCATTAAGCACCGCACGAATCATCTGCAGCATCGCCTCCGGGCTGTACGGTTTACCCAGCAAATGCGTATCGGGGCTCAGTTGGTGATTGCGGGAAATGATGTCGCGGGTATGCCCGGAGGTGAACAGTACTGCCACCGGCGGCGTCTGCACCTTGGCCCAGGCAAACAGGTCGGAGCTTTTGATCAGGCCCGGCATGACCACGTCGGTGAAGATCAGGTCGACCTCGACACCTTCCAGCAGCATTTGCATCGCCACATCGCCGTTACCGGCGGTCAATACGCGATAGCCTTCTTCGCGCAGCAACTCGACCGCGGAGGCACGTACCGCGTCGTTGTCCTCGACCACCAGAATCGATTCGTGGCCACCGCTCTGCTGCCGTTGCAAGTTGGGCGCTTCATCAAGGATCGGGCGCAAACTGCGCGGAAAGTACAACTGCACGCGCGTGCCTTCACCCACAGCACTGTCGATGTCGACGTGGCCGCCGCTCTGTTTGACGAAACCGAAGACCATGCTCAAACCCAGCCCGGTGCCTTGGCCGTCCGCCTTGGTGGTGAAAAACGGTTCGAACACCTGCTCCAGAATGTGCGCCGGGATCCCCGCGCCGCTGTCGCTGACCGCCACCCTTACAAACTCGCCGGGGACGATGCCTTTGCCGGCACAGAACTCGCGGTCGAGCCGCACATTGGCCGCGCTGAGCGCAATGGTGCCCTCACCTTTCATGGCATCGCGGGCATTGATCGCCAGATTGAGAATGGCGTTTTCCAGCTGATTGCGATCGACGTTGATGTGCCACGGCACAGGCGGCAGTTGCACATCAATCTGAATGGTTTCGCCCAGTGCCCGCTGCAGCAACTCACCGACGCCTTCGAAGATCTGCTGCGGATTGCACACCGCCGGCGACAGCGGCTGACGACGGGCAAATGCGAGCAACTGCGAAGACAGCTTGGCTCCGCGTTCCACTGCTGCCAGCGAAGCACTGACGCGGCGCTGCACGTTGGCGTTGTCGGGCTCGTGCCGGGCCAGCAAGTGCAGGTTGCCGGCGATCACTTGCAGCAGATTATTGAAGTCATGGGCAACGCCGCCGGTCAGACCGCCGATGGCCTCAAGCTTCTGCGACTGGCGCAACTGTTCTTCAGCCGCCAGCCGCGCCTCGACTTCTTCGCCGACGCGCTGTTCGAGATTACGGGTGAATTTGAGCAGGGATTCTTCAGCATTCTTGCGTTCATGAATATCGATCAACACCCCGGGGAAACGCAGCGGCCGGCCGTCCTCATCAAACTCGCAACCACCGCTGGCCAGCACCCAGATGTAACTGCCATCGCTGCGCATGACCCGATACTCAGCGTTGTACGGCTCGCCGGTCTGCACGGAATGCGCAACACGTTCCTGCACCCAGGCGAAATCATCGGGGTGGACGCGCGACTCGGCGATGTCTTGAGCCAGGTTGCTCAGGTCCTGATCCGGTGGATAGGAGAACGTGCGGGCAAAACGTTCGTCCGCCGACAGCCTGTTGTTCTTCACGTCCCATACAAACGAGCCGAGCAAGGCCCCGGCATTCAGCGCCAGGCGCACCCGTTCATTGTCGGCGCGATAGGCATCTTCGGCCGCCTGGCGCAGGCGCTCGGAATGCATGAATTCGGTGGTCTCGACCACCATCGCCATGACCCCGGCCGGCTCGCCGTCATCGTTGGCCACCGGGCTGTAATACAGGTCCATCCAGACATCTTCGGGGACGCCGTCGCGCAACAGCACCAGCTCTTTGTTGCGGAACGACAAGGTGCCGCCGGCCAGACAGGTATCGACCACATGCCGGTTGAATTCGGCGACTTCCGGCCAGCCCAGCTCCACCGGCACACCGAGCAGATATGGATGGCGGCCACCGGCAAATTTCGAGTAGGCGTCGTTGTAGATCATGTAGCCGGCACGGCCCCAAAGCATGACCATCGGCAGCGGCGAGGCCAGCATCAATTGCACCGTGCTGCACAGGCTCGCCGGCCAGCTATGCAACGGGCCAAGTTCGGTGTGGCGCCAATCGAACGCGCGGATGCGTTCGGCCATTTCGCCTTGCCAGCCATCACAACCGTGGCTATCGGATAAAAACTGCATCGACTGACTCGGTGTCCTGTGGTGATTGCCCGATAAATCGCAACGCCAGAACGACGCGACGCCCGTCTGTTTCGAGCGTCTTCAGTCGTATTGGTTTCATTTGAGGTATAGCCGATTTCATCGCCGTTCGGAGGCTAGACCCCGATCAGGTGTTTGAGCGGATGGTAGCCAGTTTTCATCTTCGCGGCGACGTCGAGAATGGCTTTTTCGATGCCGTTCAAATGCATACAGGTCAGCTCGATGGCGGCGCTCTGATTGCCGGCCTCGATGTATTCGATCAGGCGCAGGTGTTCGTCATCGCGGCACACCTCGTGGCTGTCGTCATCCAGTGCAGCGGCATACAGCGAGGCGCGCGAGATCAGTTTCTGGAACCAGTCGAGCAACACCGGGTTGTTCAGACTGCGCGCCAGTTTGATGTGGAACTCGCCAAGCAGATGGATCAGCCGTTCGTGGTCACCGGCAGCGTGGGCTTCATCCTCCAGCAATAAATGTTCACGCAAGTCCTGCATCGCCGCGCTGTCCTTGCGTCGGCACAGTTCGGTGACGATGCCGATCTCGATCAGCCGGCGAGTTTCGAACAGCGAACGGATTTCTTCATTGCTCGGCAGCGACACCGATGCCCCTTTATTGGGCTCGGTAGTGACCAGTCCATCGGCCTCCAACTGCTTCAATGCAGCGCGCACCGACGTGCGGCTGACATTAAATAATTCGGCCAGCGAGGCCTCGCCCAGCTTCATCCCCGGGCGCAACGAACGCTTGCTGATCGCCTCGTAAACCCCTTGGTAGACGCGGTCGACCGTGGTTTCCAGTTTCTTCTCGGTCATTCGAACACTCCTTTGGCGTCGGGCAACCATCCCCTGGCGATGCACGGCCATGGAAAAAGGGGGTTGCACACGCAGATTAATCCGGGTATTTCTAAATTGCATTCAGATATTGCATACAATAAATAGAGGATTGCACCATTATGGGTCAACCAATAGCAATTGAAGTGCGCAACGTCTCCAAGCGGTACTCCGATGATCCAGGCCTCGCGCCGGCCCTCGACAATGTTTCGGTGGACATTGACGACAACGAATTCTTTACCCTGCTAGGCCCCTCGGGCTGCGGTAAAACCACCCTGCTGCGCACCATCGCCGGCTTCGAACACGTCAGTGAAGGCGAGATTCGCCTGGCGGGCGAACCGGTCAACGATCTGCCGCCATTCAAGCGCCGGGTCAACACGGTGTTCCAGAGTTACGCGCTGTTTCCGCACATGAGTGTGGCGCAGAATATCGCCTTCGGGCTCGAGATGCAGGGTCTTGAGCGCAAGTTGATTGCCGATCGCGTCAACGAAATGCTCGCACTGGTGCAAATGGAGCATCTGGCCGGACGTAAACCCGCGGAATTGTCCGGTGGACAGCAGCAGCGCGTGGCTCTGGCCCGGGCCTTGGCGCCGAAACCGAAAGTGCTGTTGCTCGACGAACCGCTGTCAGCGCTCGACCTCAAGCTGCGCAAGGAAATGCAGGTCGAACTCAAGCGCGTGCAGAAAGAAGCCGGCATCACTTTTATCTTCGTCACCCACGATCAGGAAGAAGCGCTGACCCTGTCCGACCGCATCGCCGTGATGTCGGCCGGCAAGATCCTGCAGATCGGTACCCCGACCGATATCTACGAGCACCCCAAACATCGCTTTGTCGCGCAGTTTATCGGCGACATCAACTTCCTCCCCGGCCAGCTCAAGCACGGCGAACACAACGAAAAACTCTTCGTGCCCAACGGCATGCCGGTCGAGATTGCCTGCCAGCCGCAGGGCTTCAATGGCAGCAGCGTGCAACTGGCGTTCCGCCCGGAGCGTTCGCAACTGGTCGACGCCAGCCAGCCGCATCACCTGCGTGGCGTCATCGAAGCGGTGCTCTACGTCGGCACCGCGACGCTGTACCAGTGCCGGCTGAACAACGACATCAAAGTCATGCTGCGCGAAAACAACGAAGGCCTGAACCCTGGTCGCGCGGTCGGCGAACGCGTTGCCGTGCACCTTCCACCGCACGCCTGCCTGTTGATGGAGGCCTGAGATGAGCGTCAGCAGCACTTCCCCTGCCCTCAACCGCGCGCTGTTGCTCAGCCCGGTGGTGTTGACCCTGCTCGCCCTGATCGCCATTCCGCTGGGGATCATGGGCTACATCAGCCTGCTGCCGCGCAACACCTACGGTGGCGTCGACTGGCAAGCGCAATGGCAACTGCAAAGTTACGTGCAGCTGTTTTTCCAGGAAGGTTTTGACGGCGAACTGGAACTGAACTGGGTCTATGCCCAAGCGTTGCTGCGCTCGGTGCTGCAGGCCGGTGGCACCACCGTGTTGTGTTTCCTGTTCGGTTTTCCGGTGGCGTTGTGGATGTCGAGCCTGACCCCGCGCCGACGCAACCTGATGGTCTTGCTGATCACCATTCCGTTCTGGACCAACCTGCTGATCCGCAACTACGCGTGGCTGATCATCCTGCGCGAACACGGTTGGGTCGCACAAAGCCTTAACGCGCTGTTCCCGAGTGCCGGCGGGATCACCCTGCTCTACAACGATTTCGCGGTAAGTGTCGGTCTGGTCTACAGCTTCCTGCCGTTCATGATTCTGCCGATCTATTCGACGCTGGAAAAACTCGACTGGCGTCTGGTGGAAGCCGCTTATGACCTCGGGGCGAATCGCTGGCACGCGTTGCGCCGCATCATTCTGCCGCTGTCGATGCCGGGCGTGATTGCCGGCGCGTTGCTGGTGTTCGTGCCGAGCCTCGGCGCCTTCATCACCCCGGCGATTCTTGGCGGCGGCAAGACTTTGATGATCGGCAACCTGATCCAGCAACAGTTCGGCACCGCGCGCAACTGGCCGCTGGGCAGTTCGCTGTCATTCCTGTTGCTGGCGATTCTGCTGGTGTCGCTGGTGCTTTACGCGCTGTACAGCCGTCGCACGGCGAAGACCATCAATCGGGGGGCGAAAGCATGATTTCCCTGCACCTGAAAAAACTCCCGGCAACCCGCGAAATCAGCCTGCTGATCCTCGCTTATCTGTACCTGCCGATCTTTGTGTTGATCGCCTACAGCTTCAACGCCAACCGTTCGGCAACGGTGTGGACCGAGTTTTCCTTTGCCTGGTACGGGCGAATTCTGGCCAACCCGTCGATTCAGACGGCGGCGCTGAATTCGATCATCGTCGCAACCATTGCCACAGTCTGCGCCACGGCGATTGCGCTGCTCGCGGCACTGGCCACGTACCGGCCGTTCTACGGGCAGAAAATGGTCGAGGGCGGGATCAACCTGCCGCTGATCCTGCCGGAGATCGTTACCGCTGTGGCAACCCTGCTGCTGTTCATGGCGCTGGGCATCAAGCTCGGTTTGCTGACGGTGATCGTCGCGCACATCGGCTTCTGCATTCCTTTTGCTTATCTGCCGATCCGTGCGCGCCTCAACGATCTGGACAAGAGCCTGCTGGAAGCGGCGAACGATCTGTACGCCAATCCATGGCAGGTGTTCCGCCGCGTGACCTTGCCGTTGCTGTGGCCGGCGGTGTTGTCCGGTGCGGTGCTGGCGTTCGTGGTCAGCCTCGACGATTTCATCATGACCTTCTTCGTCGCTGGGCCGGGTTCAACGACGTTGCCGGTGTACATCTTCTCGGCGATCAAGGCTGGCGTCACACCGGAGATCAACGCGATCTCGGCGCTGATGCTGCTGATCTCGATTGTCCTGGTGGTGCTGGCCTTCTGGCTGGGCCAACGCGGTAAACAACAATAAATCTGGAGCACTCTCATGAAAGTCAAAAGCATGCGTTTGGCAGTATCCGGTCTGGCCCTGAGTTGTTTCGCCGCGTTCGGCGCCCACGCCGCTGAACCAAAAGAACTGTTTTTCTACAACTGGACCGACTACTACCCGGTCGATCTGCTGGCCAAATTCGAGAAGGAAACCGGAATCAAAGTGACCATGGACGGTTACGACAGCAACGAAACCCTCCTGGCCAAATTGCAGGCCGGCGGCGCCGCGTACGACGTGATCGTGCCGTCGCAGTCGATCATGCAGACGCTGATCAAGCAGGACCTGCTGATGGAAATCGACGCGCCGAGCCTGAGCAACTTCCAGTACGTCAAAGGGCCGTTCCGCGATCCGAGTTTCGACCCCGGACGCAAGTTCTCGGCGCCGTATCTGTGGGGCACCACCGGCTTCTCCTACGACAGCGCGCGGGTGCCGGGCGGCAAACTGGATGACTCGTGGAAAGAGTTCTTCGAACCGCGCAAAGAGCTGCAAGGCCAACTCGCCGCGCTCGACACATCGAGCAGCGTGATCAACGCCGCCAGCCATTACCTGAACGTCGACGAATGCAGCGAAAACCCGCAGGACGCCAAGCGCATTCTGGAATTGCTGCAAAAACAGAAACCGTTTTTGAAGATGTACAGCTCCGACAACACCGTCGACCGCATGGCTTCGGGCGAGGTGATCATGATGCAGAACTGGAACGGCTCGACCGCACGGGCGACCTTGCAGAAGAGCACGATCAAGTACGTCTATCCGCGTGAAGGCGTGGCGATGTTCCAGGACAACTTCGCCGTGCCGAAAAGCGCGCCGCATCCAGGTAACGCGAAGATCTTTATCGACTGGATGATGAAGCCGGAGAACGCCGCCGCCGTGTCGAACGCCATTGCTTACGCCAACGGGATTCAAAGCGATTCGTTGCTTGATCCGAAGTGGAAGGTCATGGACGCGATCAACATGCCGGAGGAATACGCCTCGCGTTTGCGCCCGGAGAAGGAATGCAGCAACAAGGCTCGGGAGCTGCAGGATCGGATCTGGTCGAAGCTCAAGGGTTGATCGGCTGACTTGAAACCGAGGCGCGCTTATCGCTGGCAAGCCAGCTCCCACAGGGATCTGTGTCGCATACAAAAAGTGGGCACACCTCGACACCTGTGGGAGCTGGCTTGCCAGCGATGAGGCCCGCCCAGACACCATTGAACTAGAGGTAAAGAAATGACCCAGCCACACTGGCTACGCAACGTGCGCCCCTACGGCGCCGCCGCCGAAGACCTGCTGATCGAAAACGGCCGGTTTGCTCAACGCCGCCCGGCCAACAATGCACCGCTGGGCGCCACTGACATCGACGGCCACAACCAATTGCTCACCAGCGCTTTGGTCGAAAGCCACGTCCACCTCGACAAAACCCTCTACGGCCAACCCTGGCGCCCAAACAGCGCCGGGCCGACGCTCAAGGACTACATCAGCAACGAGCGCCGTATCCTCCGTGAAGTTACCGCGCCGATCGCCGAACGCGCCGGCGCGCTGTTGGAAAACTGCATCGCCCGCGGTTCGCTGACGATGCGCTGCCACGTCGACATCGACCCGGAATTCGGCCTGCGCCACGTCGAAGCCATGCAGCAATTGCGCGAACGTTACAAAGACCTGATCGACTTGCAACTGGTGGTATTCCCGCAAACCGGTTTGATCAGCCGCCCCGGCACCGCCGAATTGATGCGCGAAGCGATGGCGCTGGGCGTGGAAAACGTTGGTGGACTCGACCCTTGCGGCATCGACAACGACCCGATTGCGCAACTGGATTTCGTCTTCAAACTGGCGGCCGAGTTCGGTCGTGGCGTGGATATTCACCTGCACGACAAAGGTGAGCTGGGCTTGTGGCAGATCGCGCTGATCGCTGACTACACCGAGCGTTTCGGCCTGCACAACCGGGTAATGATCAGCCACGCCTATTGCCTCGGCATGTTGCCGTGGAGCCAAGTCAAACCGGTTGCCGAGCGCTTGGCGGCGCTGGGGATTTCGCTGATGAGTTCAGCGCCGGCCGACACCGCCGTGCCACCGTTTCTGGCGTTGCGCGAGGCCGGGGTGAACGTCTGCCTGGGTTCCGACGGCATTCGTGATGCGTGGTCGCCGATGGGCAATGGCGACATGCTCGAACGGGCGATGTTGCTGGCGTTTCGCTTTGACCTGGGCAAGGACGATGAACTGGCGGCGGCGTTTGACGCGGCCACGGTGAATGGCGCTCGGGCGCTGGGCATTGAGGATTACGGCTTTGCGCTCGGTCAGCGCGCGGACTTCTTGCTGATGCCGGTTGAAACCCTTGGCGAAGCCGTCGTTGCGCGGCCATTGCGCCAGGTCTATCGCGCGGGTTGCTTGATCGCCAGTGGCGGTCGCTTGCTGGACAGCCGTCTGTGAAACGCATCGGCCTGCGCGCCAGTTGCGTGGTCGGCTTCGACGGCACGCAGCATGTGCTGTGGCGCGACGGTGAAGTGGTGTTTGCCGGCTCGCGTATCGAATTTGTCGGCCGTGGTTATCAGGGGCCGGTGGATCAGTGGATCGACTACGGCAACGCGTTGATCGGTCCCGGCTTCATCGACCTGGATGCGCTGGGCGATCTCGATTCCACGGTGCTGACGCTGGACAACGGCGACGAGCGCGCCATGGGCCGCATGTGGTCTGCCGAGTATCTGGCCGCCGGCCCGCGTGAAACTTACAGCCCGGAAGAAGAGGTCTTCAAATACCGCTACGCCTTCACCCAGTTGATCCGCAACGGCATCACCACGGTGATGCCGATCACCTCTATGTACTACCGCGAGTGGGCGGAAACCTACGACGAATTTGCCGCCGTCGCCGACGTTGCCGGTGAACTCGGTTTACGCACTTACCTCGGCCCCTGCTACATGAGTGGCATGAGTTATTGGCAGGCCGACGGCACCTTGGCCCATCACTGGGATGAGGCTCGCGGGTTGGCCGGCCTTGATGCGGCAGAACGTTTCTTCAAGGATTTTGACGGCACGCATGACGGCTTGATTCGCGGCGCGCTGCTGCCCGATCGCATCCAGACCTGCACCCCGGCGCTGCTGCAACGCACCTCGGCGCTGAGCCGCGAACTGAATGCGCCGATGCGCCTGCATTGCTGTCAGGCGCTCAGCGAAGTGGCGATGGTCGAGCAATTGCGCGGCACCTCGCCGCTCGGTTGGTTGCAGCAGTTGAACTTGCTCACGCCGCGCAGTCTGTTGCCGCACGGCATTTACACCACGGGCGATGACGACTTGCAGCGGGTCATTGATGGCGGCGCGAGTCTGGTGCATTGCCCGTTGGTGTTCGCCCGTGATGGCGAGGCGCTGAACTCGTTCGGTCGCTACCGGGCCAAAGGCATCAACTTTGCCCTCGGCACTGATACCTGGCCGGCAGATCTGCTGGAAAACATGCGCCACGGTTTGAACATCGCGCGGTGGATGGAGAGCGGCTCGGCGCTGACCCGCAGCCTTGATCTGTACAACGCCGCCACCCTCGGCGGCGCGCGGGCGCTGGGGCGTGATGACCTCGGGCGTCTGGCCCCCGGCGCTAAAGCCGACATCACCGTGTTCAGCCTGCGCGGCCTGCATTTGGGGCCGTTGTTCGACCCTTTGAAAAACCTGCTGTTGGCCGGGCGCGGCGACGATTGCATCGCCAGTTACATCGACGGTCGTTGCGTGATGCACGACGGTCAGGTCAGCGGCGTCGACTACCCCGCCCTGCAACGCCAGGCGCAACGCCAATTTGAAAAGCTCATGCGCAGCCACAGCGACCGCGCCTTTGCCCGACCGGACTGGAAAACCCTGTTCCAGCCGGCCATTCCGTTCGCCGATGACTACAGCGCCGACGCGCCATTGAGCGCCATCGATCCAGTTTCCTAGAGGTTTTTGCCATGCACAGTTTTGATTTCAGCCAACTCAGCCCACGGGAAAAATACAAGATCCTGATCGGCAGCGTCGTGCCCCGGCCGATTGCGCTGGTAACCACCATCGATGGCGAGGGCCGGATCAATGCCGCGCCGTTCAGTTTCTTTAATGCGCTGTCGGCAGACCCACCGATCCTCGCGTTGGGCGTGGAGAACTACGGCGATCAGAGCCCGAAAGACACCACGCGCAATATCCAGCTCAATCAGGAATTCACCGTGAACATCGTCAGCGATGCACTGGTGGAAGCCATGAATGTCTGCGCTGTGCCGTTCGCGCCGGGCTTCGATGAGCTGACCGCTGCAGGGCTGACGGCGATTGCCGGCACCACGGTGAAATGCCCACGCATCGGCGAAGCCCCGGTGGCGCTGGAGTGCCGGCGGATGATGGCACTGAACATCGGCCAGTCGCGGGAGATCATTTTTGGCGAGGTATTGATGGCGCATGTGCGCGATGAGTTGATCGACCCGAAAACCTTGTACATCGATCAATTGGGGCTGGATGCGATTGGCCGGATGGGCGGCCATGGTTACGCGCGCACCCGCGATTACTTCGATTTGCCGACCCGCTCGTTGCAAGCGTGGACGGAGGCACCGGGCGGTGGCGAACGGTTTTGGCCCGCTGGCAAATAAACGCCAACAGCAAAAGATCGCAGCCTGCGGCAGCTCCTACTGATCGTTCCCACGCTCCGCGTGGGAATGCCGCCATGGACGCTCTGCGTCCACTGTGACGCGGAGCGTCACGGGATGCGTTCCCACGCAGAGCGTGGGAACGATCAATGCATTCCCCCTGTAGGAGTTGCCGCAGGCTGCGATCTTTTGATCTTTCAGTCAGTGCCGTATTTCGGCGAACGCGGGCCGTACAGCAGGCCTGCGTGCTGACCGGCCGAGAGCAGGCGATTGCTCGCCACACCGGCAATCGGATAACCGGCATCGGTGGAGCTGTTGATGATCTGCTTCACCGCCGCGGTGATCAGCATGCCGATCAGACCGCCACCACCGTTATTGCCGCCCTCTTCGCTCGACGCCCGCGCCGAACCGGTCCACAGCGTGATGCCGCTTTTCAGGTCGACCAGCTTGGCTGTCGCGGTCACTGCCGTTTCACTGCTGATCACCATGTAACGCGTGCCGTATTCGGTCACGGTGATGTACAGCGCCGCGTCCGCACCGAAGATTTCCTGCAGTTTGTTCGGCGGTGCCTGATGGATGTCGTCCGGGGTGGTCAGGCCGTTCTGGCGGAAAGTTTCGTCCACCAGCGCGATCGGCAACACGTAGTAACCGGCCTCGGCCAGCGGGAACGTCACTTGCGACAACAGGCTGTACGAGGCCTTCACATCCGGCGAGGTGTTCAGCGGCGGCAACACAAGAATGGTCTTCGGCCGCGCCTGTTTGTAGGCCGAATAATCCACGGACTTGGGCGCAACGCAGCCACCGAGTACGGTCAGGGCCAAACCGGCGGCCAATAGTTTCAGCGTACGCGAGATCATTGGGCGTCTCCGGTCTTGGCGTTTTTAAGCAGAAAATCCATGTACGGGCCAGACTCGGGGAACAGCGCTTTCTCGGTGCGGAACTGCTGCACCATCTGATCGTCCTTGCCCATGCTCAGATAGAGCAAGCCAAGGTGCGCGTGGTAACCCGGCGGCACGGCTTTGCCTGTAGAGCGGATCTTTTGCAGGTCACGTTCGAGCACTTCAGCCTGCGCTTCTTTCGGCTCTTCGCCCTTGAAGTATTCGTAGACCTGCGGTTGGTAGTCTTCCCACTGGTACAGGGTTTTCGGGCCGGCACAACCGGCCAGCAGGGCACTGGCGGCCAGCGTCAGCGCCATCAGCGAGCGCGACAACGTCAAATTCATGGGTGTTGCTCCTTGCAATCAATGGGCGTCGATCAGTTGCCCGGCTTCCAGGCACCGGCGTTCATGCCATCGACCAGACGATTGATCGCCTCGCGCATGGCCAGATCCAGTACTTTGCCGTTGAGGGTGGAGTCGTACGCAGCGGTGCCGCCGAAGCCGACGATTTCGCGGTTGGACAAGGCGTACTCGCCAGCGCCTTGCGTCGAATAAACCACTTCGGAAGTGCTGATGTTAACGATGTTCAAGTTGACCTTGGCGTAAGCGATCTGGGTCTTGCCACGGCCGAGAATGCCGAACAACTGGTGATCGCCAATCTCTTTGCGGCCGAACTCGGTAACGTCACCGGTGACCACGTAATCAGCACCTTTCAAGCGCTGGGCCTGGCCCTTGATTGCCGCTTCCTGCTGGATTTCGCCCATGTTGTCGCGATCCAGCACGCTGAAGCGGTTGGTCTGCTGCAAGTGGGTAATCAGAATGGTCTTGGCCTGACCGCCGAGACGGTCGACGCCGTCGGAGAAGATGCCGCGCATGTAGCTGGAGCGGTTGTCGAACTTGCCCACGGCCATTGGCACACGAACGCCGGTCCAGACTTGAGTGGCGCTTTCAACCTTGGCCACCGGCAACGCGCGGGAGCTTTCGGTGGCGCAGCCGGCGAGCGTGCTGGCCAACGTGCCGAGCACAGCAATCGCAACGCCTGAAACCAACATCCGGGAGAACATTCTCACTGAGTATTCCTTTTGTAAAACAGGGGTATCCCGGCACGACAAACGTGGTGGGGAGCGGAAAAGGGCCGGCATTATGACAAAGTGCCATCACTACTAACAGGTTTTTTTGACGCCAACGAATTGGCTTGCTCACCCTCTGTAGGAGCTGCCGAAGGCTGCGATCTTTTGATCTTCAACAACAAGATCAAAAGATCGCAGCCT
>NZ_RWIL01000027.1:0-14646 GCF_009764635.1 Pseudomonas sp. PB103
GCAGGCTGCGATCTTTTGATCTTGTTTTTTACAATCAAGATCAAAAGATCGCAGCCTGCGGCAGCTCCTACAGCGGTTGAGTTCAGCCAGCAAATTTATCCGGCTGCACCGATGCCTGTTGTTGTGCGAATCCGTCCTTCAAGCCTGCGCTTCAAGCCTCGCGACTCAATCAACAGCTTCGAGCCCTTCGCCGCATTCGCCCGGCCCCACTCCTCCAGCAACTCCAGACACGAATGGTCGATGTAGCTCAGGTTATTGAGCGGCACATGCACCGTCGTGCCCTGCGGAATACTGGCCAGCACCTGAGTCAACGCCGGCACCTTGAGGAAGGTCGCCGCACCGACCAGACGCAACTCCATTTCGCCTTCCTGCGGTAGATCGATCAGGCTGATCTTCAACCGCGAAGCCTTGAACGCCAGTTTCAGCAGGGTCATACCGAAACCGATCAGCACACCGGTCAGCAGGTCTGTGAAGATGATCGCCAGCGCCGTCGCCGCGTAAGTGAACATCGGCATCCGTCCATAACGACCCAGACCACGAAACGCCTTGAGGTCGACCAGTTTGAAACCGGTATACACCAGCACGCCCGCCAGACTCGCCACCGGAATGCTTTGCAGCACGCTCGACAGCAACAGCACGAACGCCAGCAGCCACAGGCCATGGAAGATCGTCGAGTACCGCGTGGTCGCGCCGGCCTGAACGTTGGCCGAACTGCGCACGATGACCCCGGTCATCGGCAGCGCGCCGACCAGGCCGCAGAGCATATTGCCGATACCTTGCGCCGACAGCTCACGGTCAAAGTCCGAGCGCACACCGTTGTGCATACGATCCACCGCGGCGGCAGACAACAGGGTTTCCGCACTGGCGATAAACGCCACGGCGAACGCGGCGATCAACAGCGTCGGGTCAGCCAGGCTGAGCAGATCTGCAGGCCTGAGCCAATCAATCGCTTCCGCCAGGTTCGCCGGCACTTCAACGCGTTTCACCTGCAGGGCCAGCAACAGACTCGCCCCCGTCGCCAGCCCGACACCGAGCAATGCCCCGGGCACGAAGCGCAGCGAATGCGGGCGAAACTTCTCCCACAACCACATCACCGCAATCGTCGACAGCCCGAGCAACCCGGCCTGCCAGCCGAACGACGGCAGCGCTTGCGCCACGGCTGCCGGGAACGCCGTGAGGTTATCCAGCCCTGAAGGTTTCGGTGACGCATCGAGCATCACGTGCACCTGTGACAGCACGATCAACACACCAATCCCCGCCAGCATCCCATAGACCACCGCTGGCGCCGTGACCCGAAACCAGCAACCGAGCTTCAAGCGCCCGGCCACCAGTTGCAGAAAACCGGCGAGCAGCAGAATCGGCCCGAGCATCTCGATGCCGTGCTGGCGCACCAGTTCAAAGACCAACACCGCCAGACCCGCCGCTGGCCCACTGACCTGCAACGGCGAACCCGCCAGCCAACCGACCACCAGACCACCGATGATGCCGGTGATCAGACCCTTGGCCGGCGGCAACCCTGAGGCAATCGCAATGCCCATGCACAGCGGCAGGGCGACCAGAAACACAACCACTGAAGCGAGCAGCTCCCGTGGCAACACCGCTTTCAATTGAGCCGCACGCATGGCGATTCTCCCGAAGTTTTCTTCAGGCATGGCAAGGCCGGGTCGCTGAATCAGCGACCGGCGTCAAACCACACAGATGTTTAGGAGGATTTAGAAGCGCGCTTTGGGCGTCGCCACCGGAATCGGATGGCTGCCATCGAGCGGCAGGAAGCGTCCCTGATCCGCGTCGTAAGCTTTGATTTCGCTGGTTTCGATGTTGTAGACCCAGCCATGGATGAACAGATGACCGTTCGCCATGCGCGAGGCTACCGAAGGATGGGTACGCAAGTGCTGCAACTGGGCGATGACGTTTTCCTCGGTGAGGATCGGCATGCTTTCTTTTTCGTCGGCGCAGTGACAGTTGTCATGCACCATGGTTTTCGCGACTTCGGCGTGGCGCAGCCAGGCTTTGACCGTCGGCATTTTTTCCAGGCTGTCCGGGTTGAGCACCGCACGCATGGCGCCGCAATCGGAGTGGCCGCAGATGATGATGTGCTGCACGCCGAGGGCCAGTACCGCGTATTCGATCGCGGTGGACACGCCGCCGTTCATCTGGCCGTAAGGCGGGACAACGTTGCCGACGTTACGGGTCACGAACAGGTCGCCAGGCGAGCTTTGGGTGATCAGCTCGGGGACGATGCGCGAGTCGGCGCAGGTGATGAACATCGCTTTTGGCGACTGGGCCGTGGCGAGTTTCTTGAAGAGTTCTTCCTGCTGCGGAAAAACCTCATGATGAAAATGCAAAAAGCCATCTACGATCTGGCGCAGCGCTGCATCGGCGGATTCCGCTTCTGGGGTTTGCGCCGACGCAGCCAGCGGCTGTTTATCCTTATCACTCATGATTCATCCTCTTTGACGGATTCAGGGAATCTTCCCCGGTATTCCGGTATGAAGCCAGTGGCTGTTTAAACTATCCCGGTCATCCCGACCGGTCAGTCACTCGATGAACAAGGTAGCCGCCGAAACTTAACTCAAACTGAATCAAACGCTCTAGAACGTGTGTTCCAGGTCACAAAAAACGTGACTGGCGACTTTCGACGGAAGGATTCCAACCCCTCAACCCAGAGCTAATTGTCGCTAAATCAACGACATCTGGCGACCCGGCGGACAGAAGGCTGTGCAATCGAGGTTGTAGCCTTCGCGATGATTCAGACCAAGACGTTTAATCGCCTTCGAAAACCGCTGAGCCAACAGATCGGCAAACACTCCTTCGCCGCGCATGCGTGCGCCAAAACGACTGTCGTACAGCTCGCCGCCACGGCTCTGACGGATCAGGCTCAAGACATGCGCCGCCCGTTGCGGATAGTGCGCCTGCAGCCATTCTTCGAACAGCGGCGCCACCTCCAGCGGTAGACGCAACATCATGTAGGCGGCACTTTGCGCGCCGGCGGCGTGGGCCTCGTTGAGCAGGTTTTCGATCTCGCTGTCGTTGATCATCGGAATCATCGGCGAACACAGCACACCGACCGGAATCCCTGCTTCGCGCATCACCCGAATAGCGCGCAATCGCGCCTTCGGCGCCGCCGCGCGCGGTTCCAGAATGCGTTTGAGTTCATCGTCCAGCGTGGTCAGGCTGATCATCACCGCTACCAGCCGCTGCTGCGCCAGCTCGGTGAGCAGGTCGAGGTCGCGCAGAATCAGCGAGCCCTTGGTGACGATGGTCACCGGATGCTTGTAGCGCAGCAGCACTTCGAGGATTTGCCGGGTGATTTTGTGTTCGCGCTCGATCGGCTGATACGGATCGGTGTTAGAGCCGAGATTGATCGGCGCGCATTGATAACCGCGTTTGCTCAGCTGTTCTTCCAGTACCTGAGCGGCGTTGGTCTTGGCGATCAGCCGGGTTTCGAAATCCAGCCCCGGCGACATGTCCCAATAGGCATGGCTGGGCCGCGCGTAGCAATAGATGCAGCCGTGTTCACAGCCGCGGTAGGGATTGATCGAGCGATCGAAGGGCAGATCCGGCGAGGTGTTACGGGTAATGATGGTTTTCGCGGTTTCGATCATCACCTCGGTATTCTGCGTCTCGGGCACTTCCTGATACCAGCCGTCGTCCTCGGCCACCGAACGATTCGGTGCAAAGCGGTTGTGCGGGTTGGTCGCGGTGCCGCGACCGCGAGGTGGCAATGGAGTAGACATGAAAACGCCCCGATACTGTATATGCACACAGTATCGGGGCGTTGCGCATCTGGCTAGTGCCGTCGGGCGACTGGTCAGTTGTGCTGTGTTACCTGACCGAGGTCATCGCTGGAGGTGTGTTTCATATCCTCCTTGCGCAGCGCGGCAACATCAGCAGCCTTCACCGGCGCACCCTTGTTGCCCCAACTGCCACGAATAAAACTCACCACGTCCGCGACTTCCTGATCCGACAAGCGCCAGGCGAAACCCGGCATGGTGAAGGTGGAAGGCGCGGTGTGCGTCGCTGGCAGGGTGCCGCCCTTGAGCACGATGTGAATCAGCGAGGTCGGGTCTTCCGATTGCAGCACCGGATTGCCAGCCAAGGCCGGGAACACTCGCGTGTAGCCGTGACCATCGGTGCGGTGACACGCCGCGCAGTTGTCGATGTACACCGAGGCACCGCGTTGGCTGTCGTCGCCGTCCCACAGGGCTTTGGCGGCTTTCTCATCGTACTGATGCGGCTGATCGGCGGGATCATTGGCCGGCAGCGACTTGAGATAGCGGGCGATGGCGGTCAGGTCGGCGTCGGTCATGTATTGCATGCTGTGGGTGACCACATCGCTCATGCCGCCGAACACCGCGCTGCGATCGCTGCGTCCGGTCTTGAGGAATTGCACCAGTTGCTCTTCGCTCCAGCCGCCGAGGCCGTCCTTGTGATCGCCGCGCAGGCTCTTGGCGATCCAGCCTTCCAGCGGCGCACTGCCGGCGAGGAAGTTGCTGCCATCGGCCGCGCTCAAGGATTTTTCCTGCATGGTCAGCGCACGTGGCGTGTGGCAAGCGCCGCAATGGCCGAGGCCCTCAACCAGATACGCGCCACGGTCGATCACCGGGTCGGCACTGGTTGCTTTGTAGTCCTCGACCTTCGGCGCAAACATCCAGCGCCAGCCCATCAGCGGCCAACGCATGCTCAACGGCCACGGAATGTCGCTGGCCTTGTTCTCTTGCGCGACCGGTTCGACGCCATGCATGAAGTACGCGTACAGCGCCTGCATGTCGGTTTGGCTGACACGCGCGTAGGACGGATACGGCATCGCCGGGTACAACGTACTACCGTTTTTGGCGACGCCATGGCGCACGGCCTGATCGAAGTCCTCGAAGCTGTATTCACCGACGCCGGTTTTGTCCGGGGTGATGTTGGTCGAATAGATCGTGCCGATCGGCGTTTCCATCGGCAGACCACCGGCGAACGGCTTGCCGCCCTTGGCCGTATGGCAAGCCACGCAGTCACCGGCGCGGGCGAGGTATTCGCCTTGTTTGATCAAACTTTGATCAACCTCGGCCGCGTGGATTGAGGCACTGCCGAGCAGCGCCAGGGTCGCGATAACGAAATTTTTCATGGTCATCGCTCCTTAAGCCTGAACCAGCGGGCCGGGGTTTTTCAGGTATTGCTCGCGGATCGCCTTCGCCGACCAATAGGTCAGTGCCGCAACCAGCCCGGTCGGGTTGTAGCCCAGGCCTTGCGGGAACGCCGAGGCGCCCGGAACGAAGACGTTATGCACGTCCCAGCTCTGCAGGTAGCGGTTCAGTGCGCTCTTCTTCGGATCGGTGCCCATGATCGCGCCACCGTTAAGGTGGGTGGTCTGGTAGGACGCAGTGTTGAAGTGATCGCCGACTTTCTTGCCGATCACCGCGATGGCTTTCGGGCCCATCGCTTCGGCGACCTTGCCCATTTTCTCGACCATGAAGCGGTTCATCTTGATGTCGTTTTCCTGCCAGTCGAAGGTCATCCGCAGCAGTGGCAAACCATAGGCATCGCGGTACACCGGGTCGAGGTCGAGGTAGTTGCCACGGTAGGACTGATGCGCGCCGTGGGCGTCCATCGACACCTGGTGGGTGTAGTAATCGGCGGTCGCGCGTTTCCAGTCACTGCCCCAGGCCGGGGTGCCCGGCGGGTTCGAGGTGCCGGCAATCGGCCGGCTGCCGGCCTGGTTGACCCACATCGGCGAGCCGCCGACGAAGCCATGCGGGCCGTGGTCGAAGTTGTCGGCGTTGAAATCGTCCAGCGCCACGCCGTTGCCGCCGGCGCCGATGAAGTTGTTGGTGTGGGTGTCCTTGTCGAAGAACGCCTTGATGGTCGCCATGTTCTGGTAGGCGAAGTTGCGCCCGACCACGCCTTCGCCGGTGATCGGGTCGTACGGTTTGCCGATGCCGGAGAGCAGCATCAGCCGCACGTTATGCAACTGAAACGCGCCGAGGATCACCAGATCCGCCGGTTGCTCGATCTCGCGGCCCTGAGCGTCGATGTAGGTGACGCCGGTGGCTTTGCTCTTGGTGCTGTCGAGGTTGATCCGCAGCACGTGGGCGTTGGCGCGCAGCTCGAAATTCGGCAGCGGCTTCAGCGCCGGCAGAATGTTCACGTTCGGCGAAGCCTTGGAGTACATGTAGCAAACATAACCGCTGCAGAAACCGCAGAAGTTGCACGGACCCATCTGCGCGCCGTAAGGGTTGGTGTACGGCCCGGAGGTGTTTGCCGAAGGCAGGTTGTAAGGTTTGTAACCGACCTCTGTAGCCGCTTTGCCGAACAGCTGTGCGGAAACCGTATTCTTCTGCGCTTCCAGCGGGAACGGGTTGGAGCGATCGGGCGCATAAGGGTTGCCGCCCTTGCCCTGACCCACCAGTTGACCTTTCACCGTCCACGCCTGGCCGGAGGTGCCGAAGACTTTTTCGGCGAAATCGAAAAACGGCTCCAGCTCTTCATAGCTGACGCCGAAGTCCTGGATGGTCATGTCCTTGGGGATGAAGCTTTTGCCGTAGCGCTCTTCGTAGTGGCTACGCATGCGCAACTCGATCGGGTCTACCCGAAAATGCACGCCCGACCAGTGCAGGCCGGCGCCACCGACGCCGTTGCCCGGCAGGAACGCGCCCAACTGGCGGTTCGGCAGGGCGATGTCGTTGACACTGTGGCGAATGGTGACGGTCTCTTTGGAGATGTCTTGAAAGAGTTTTTTGCGCACGCTGTAGGTGAGTTCGTCGATCACCTGCGGATAGTTACCGTCGGGGTAGGTGTCCTGCATCGGCCCGCGCTCCAGCGCCAGCACGTTGAGACCGGCTTCGGTCAGTTCCTTGGCCATGATTGCGCCGGTCCAGCCGAAACCGACGATGACTGCGTCAACCTTCTTCATTACCGTTGCCATGCTTACGCCCTCTCGCCGCGAATCGAAACTGCCGGGAAGGGGTATTGCTCGTTGCGTTCCACCCAATCCATGAAATCGGCGCGGGCGCCGGGGAAGCCGATCATGGTCCAGCCGACCATGCCTTTGTTGCCACCGTGGATCGGGTCGCAGAAGAACCCTTCCTTGGTGTTTTGCAGCAGAAGATTGAAGAAAATCTTCGCCGGAACCGCATCGAACTGTGGTTTGCCGGCTTCAAGTTGCTTGAGCAAATCGTCTCGGGTAGCGCTGTCTTGCTCAGCAAATACTTTACCGTTGAGGGATTTTGCCCACTGATCCGTGGCGGCGATGCCGAGGCGATAGATCTCTTTGGGCACCAGTTTGCTCTGCCAGCCCATTTCCGGAGCGGCGTCGGCGTTGAACGGGCCTTGCATGTACCAGAGGGCGCCGGCGGCGTACGGCGTGTTCATCTGACGGTCGATGTATTCCGGCACGCCGGCTTCGAGCGCGCCTGGGCCTTGGGCATCGTTGGGGATCAATTGCGCAACGGCGGCATTGATGAACGCCCATTCTTCGGCGGTGAAGTAATTCGGCTGATACGCGCCGGCGTCTGCGCGAGCGGCTTGCCCGGCCGGTGCAGCAGGCGCGGCTGCGGGCGCCGCTTGCAGCACGCTGCTGCCCAGACCGGTACCGGCCAGGGTGACCACCGGGATCAGGGTCAGGGATTTGCGCAAAAACTCACGCCGCGGGTTGTCTCGACTTTCATCAGACATGGGGTGCACCTCATCAGGCATCAGGGGGTAACCGTTTCTGCGAACGGCTTGAGGATTTTTCGTCGCGACGCGGCCGGATGACCCGGAAAAGGGCGATGCGTCTGCAACATCGTGTGACAAATGGTAGCAGGCTAAGCTTCGGGATGAACCGATTCAGTGGAAAAAAGAGCGGTTTTGTTGGCTGTACGCCATGAAACAGCGCTGATTGACGATTCTTTTACAAAAGGCTCACGGGGCTTTGACCGCCGAACATCGAAGCTGTGGTTCCTCTCACCGATGAATCACGACACGGTCACCAGCATGTCCCAAGTGCGTTTGTTCTCTGCTTTGTGTTTATCGCTTGTAGTGCTGCTGCCCTGGATGCCGGCCCATGCCGCGTCGGCAACGGCTGTTCGTCCGACTGAATGGGCGCAGCCGGTCGAGGCGCAATACAACTTGTTCCAGATGTCGCCAACGCTCTATCGCAGCGCATTACCCGATGGCGGCGCGGTGCCGCTGCTGAAAAATCTCAAGGTCGCCACGGTGATCAACTTCCTCCCGGAAGCGGACAGCAACTGGCTGTCGGAGCCGGGCATCAATCAAGTACAACTGCCGTATCGCACCAACCACGTCGACGACGCCGATGTCCTGAAAGCCCTGCGCGCCATTCAGGCTGCTGAAGCCAACGGCCCGGTGCTGATGCATTGCAAACACGGCTCCGACCGCACGGGCCTGATGGCCGCCATGTACCGCGTGGTGGTGCAAGGCTGGAGCAAAGAAGACGCCTTGAGCGAAATGACCCAAGGCGGATTCGGCGAGAGCGGGCACTTTCGCGACAGCGTGCGCTACGTGATGCAGGCTGATGTCGACAAACTGCGCACGGCGCTGGCCAATGGTGATTGCAGCACCAGCGCATTCGCTACCTGCTCGATGAAGAGCTGGTTGCAGTCGGTGAATCTCAAGTAAGCGCAGGGTTCAATTCGCCTTCGACTGCCGTGGGTTCAAGGCTGACGGGCTGACCGAGGAACATTTCCATGGCGCTCAGTAGCGAAGACGAATCGCCGGATAAAAACGCTTCACGAAACGCCCGCCCGGTGTGCGGGTTGAACACGCCATCGTGCTGAAAACGTTTGAACGCCTCAGTCGCCAGCACACCTGACCATTTGTAGGCGTACACCGAGGCTTCGTAGCCGGTGGCCAGATAATCAAAGCTGTTGGCGAACCGGCAATAGTCCGGCATTTGTAGCGTGGGAAATTCGCGCTGCACCGCCTCGAACACCTGCGCAATACTGCGACCGTCGCCGTGGCTTTGGTGCAATTCAAAATCCAGTAACGCCCCCATCAGCAACATCGCCGTGGCCCTGCTGGTCTGTGCCTCAAGCGCGGTCAGTGCGGTGTTGACCCGCTCTGCGGTCAGACGCTCCCCCGTTTGATGGTGAGCTGCCAGCCACAAGAGAAACTCCTGCGACAAACACCATTGCTCAAACAACTGCCCGGTGAATTCGGCGGTATCGCGGCCGAATTGTGAAATGCCTGACAAATTGAAGTGCGGCGAGCGCGTCAGCACCTGTTGCAGGCAATGCCCGAATTCATGGAGCAGCACCCGCAGATCGTGATGCGAAAGCAGGCACGGGTGCTCAGCCGTCGGGGCGGTGAAATTGCTCGACAGCACGGCTATCGGCGTCGCCAAGCGCCCTTCGGCATTGATTCGCCGATTACGCACGGTGCCTGTCCAGGCATAGTCGGGCGCATTCTCAGCCGCGTACGGATCCAGATAGATGTGCCCGATCACCTGGTCGTGCTCACTGACCTCGAACAGGCGCACCTGCTCATGCCAGCGATCAAACGTGAGTTGCTCGCGAATCGCGATACCGAACAGGTGTTCGCTGAACCGGCATAACCCGCGCAACGTGCTTTCCAGCGGGAAGTACTGGCGTAAGCCCTGCAGGGCGCCGTCCAGTTGCTGCACACGTAGTTGCTCGGCGAGAAAATCCGCATCCCACGCCTGAATCGTCCCGAAGCCCTGCTGATCGGCGAACGTTCGCAGCGTTTGCGCCTCCTGCTCCAGCAAAGGTTTCGCCAGCGCTACCTGCTGGCGCAGAAAGGCGCTGACCTGAGTGGTGTTGGTGATCACCCGGTTATCGAGGCGCAACTCGGCGAAATTGTTGAAGCCCAGCACTTGGGCTTTCTCGTGACGCAACGCCAGCAGCAAGCTCAACACCGGCTCGTTATCGAACTGATCCGCCTGCGGGCCCTGATCGGAGGCGCGGGTGCTCCAGGCAATGAAGTATTCCTCGCGCAAGGCACGGTCGCGAGCGTAGGTCATGATTTGCTGGCAGGTATTTTGATCCAGCGTGAGCAACCAGCCATCGAGCCCGGCTTGCCTGGCCTTGAGCGCCAGTTGCGCCTGACTGTGCGGGCTGAGACCGGCGAGCAACGTGACATCGGTGATGTGCTTGATCCACGCGGCATTGGCGAGTTCGATCTGGCTTGAAAACAGTTGTTCGAGCAGGCCGATAAGGCGATTCAAACGTGCCAGCTTCTCCTGTGGTGCCGCAGGTAACTCCACCCCGGACAAGCGAAAGCGGCGCAGGATTTTCGCCAGTGAGGCTTTGCGCGAAGCATCGAAATGGCTGGCAACCGCACTGTTTTCCAAGCGTTGAAACGTACGGAACAACGGCACGCTCGCCAACTTGTCAGTCCGGTACTGCCCGGCGATCTGGCTGCACTGTGCGCTGGCTTTTTCCCACGCGCTATCAGCGGATTTCCCAATCGAAAGGTATTCGATCACCGCCATGGTTTCCGCCAATCTGGCATCGGCTTCATCAACGGCAAGGATCACATCATCCCAGTTCGGCTGTTCGGTCTGGCTGGCGATTACTTGCTCAATGATTTGCTGGTTATTGGTCACGATCGCGGTAATCGCGGGCAGCAGATGTTCGCCACGCACGGTCGACCACGGAGGCAGCGTCCAGCGTTGTAACAGCGGATTGGAATCAGGCATGACGTCTTCCTTGAAGGATGGCTGAAAGAGCCAGCCTAATCAGGAAGCGCAGGGGAAGGGTGGTACATAGTTACCACCTTTCACCGAAAAATCGGTGAAAGGTGGGTTAGCCGTCAGTGTTGCTCGTCAGGCTTTTTCTTCAGCTTCGGGTTGGGGAAAAACTGTACGGCTTGAACGGTTTTGTCCGGCGCAGGTTTGCTGATAGCGCTGGTGTTGACCCGCGTGCCCAGTTCTTTCGGCACCGACAGCCCTTGCTCGTTGAGCGTGTCGGAGTAACCGCAAGCCACACATTCTCGGTGCGGCACGCTGTCTTCGTTCCACATCATCAACTTGTCCGGCTCGCTGCACGCCGGACAGACCGCCCCGGCGATAAAGCGTTTCTTGGTAATCACAGGCCCGTCACTCATGCTGCCGCGTCCTCACTCAGGCCGCTGTGGCGCAACAGTGCGTCAATCGACGGCTCACGGCCACGGAAGTCGACGAACAGCACCTTCGGTGCCTGCGAACCGCCGCGCGCCAGAATCGCTTCGCGGAAGGCGCGACCGGTTTCTGCGTTAAGCACGCCGTCTTCTTCGAATTTCGAGAAGGCATCGGCCGACAACACTTCAGCCCACTTGTAGCTGTAGTAACCCGCCGCATAACCGCCGGCGAAGATGTGCGCGAAGCTGTTCGGGAAGCGGTTGTAGGCTGGCGGACGCATCACCGACACCTCGTCACGCACGCCTTCGAGCACCTGCGCGGCAGTGCGGCCGTCACCGTGGGTGGCGTGCAGTTCGAAGTCGAACAGCGAGAATTCCAGCTGACGGACCATCATCAGGCCGGACTGGAAGTTCTTCGCTGCGAGCATTTTTTCCAGCAGGTCCTGTGGCAGTGGTTCGCCGCTTTCGTAGTGAGCGGAAATCAGCGCTAAGCCTTCCGGCTCCCAGCACCAGTTTTCCATGAACTGACTTGGCAGCTCGACCGCGTCCCACGCCACGCCGTTGATCCCGGAAACACCGGCGTGATCAACGCGGGTCAACAGGTGGTGCAGGCCATGGCCGAATTCGTGGAACAACGTGGTCACTTCATCGTGGGTCAGCAGCGCAGGTTTGCCGCTGTCGGCCGGGGTGAAGTTGCACACCAGATTGGCCACCGGGCTTTGCAGCACACCGTCAATGGTGCGACGACGATCGCGGGCACCGTCCATCCACGCACCGCCACGCTTGTTGGCGCGGGCGTAGAGGTCGAAGAAGAAGCGGCCGACATGCTGGCCGTTTTCCTTGATTTCGAACAGGCGAACATCCGGGTGCCAGGTGTCGAAGCCTTTCTGTTCGGCGATTTCGATGCCGTACAGACGCTGAACGATGGCGAACAATCCGCCCAGCACTTTATCGATCGGGAAGTAGGCGCGCAGGGTTTCCTGAGCGACGCTGTAGCGTTGTTCGCGAAGTTTTTCGCCGTAGAAACCGCTGTCCCAGCTTTGCAGATCGGCGCAGCCCTGTTCGGCGGCGTAAGCGCGCAGCTGTTGCAGATCCTGCGCGGCGAACGGTTTGCTACGCTTGGCCAGATCGCGCAGGAAGCTCAGTACCTGATCGCTGGATTCAGCCATTTTCGTGGCCAGGCTCAGTTCGGAGAAGCTGGCGAAACCCAGCAGCCTGGCCAGTTCCTGACGCAGGTCGAGGATCTCTTCCATCACCGGGCCGTTGTCGTTCTGGCCGGCGTTCGGGCCTTGATCCGAGGCGCGGGTGCAGTAGGCGGCATAGACTTCTTCACGCAACGCACGGTCTTGCGCGTAGGTCATCACCGCGTAGTAGCTCGGGAATTCCAGGGTGATCAGCCAGCCATCGAGGCCTTTGGCCTGAGCGGCGGCGGCCATTTGCGCCTTGGCCGAATCGGTCAGGCCGGCGAGGGCGGCTTCGTCGCTGACGTGCTTGGTCCACGCCTGAGTGGCGTCGAGCAGTTGATTGGAAAAGCGGCTGCCCAGCTCGGACAGTTTGCTTTGCACTTCGGCGTAGCGTTTCTGTTCGGCTTCCGGCAGGTCAATACCCGACAGACGGAAGTCACGCAGGGCGTGTTCCAGAATAGTCTTTTGCGCCACGTCGAAACCGGCGGCTTCCGGGCTGTTGGCCAGCGCTTCATAGGCCTGGAACAGCTCGCGGTTCTGGCCCATCTCGGTGGAGTAGGCGCTCAGGGCTGGCAGGCACGATTCGTAGGCTTCACGCAGTTCGGCGCTGTTGCACACGGCGTTAAGGTGGCTGACCGGGCTCCACGCAGCGCCCAGGCGATCATTGAGTTCGTCCATCGCCAGTACCAGGCCGGCCCAGGTCGGGTTCTGCACCTGAGTCTTGAGGATTTCGGCAATGGCGGCGCGGTTGTCGGCCAGGATCGTTTCGATGGCGGGCAGGACGTGTTCGGCACGGATCGTGGAGAACGGTGGCAGGTCGTAGGACTGCAGCAGAGGGTTGTTCACGCTCACGGTTGGCACCTTGGCTGGGGAAACATTGCCCCATCTTAATTACAATCGGCATTCACCGCAGCTATCGGCGACAGAGAGAGAAATTATCGTGTCCGTTCGCAAGTACCAGAATCACACCCCCAGCCTGAGCAAAGGCGCATTTGTCGACAGCTCGGCGGTGGTGATCGGCGACGTCGAAATCGGCGCAGACAGCTCGGTCTGGCCGCTGACCGTGATCCGTGGCGACATGCACCGCATCCGCATCGGTGCGCGCACCAGCGTGCAGGACGGCTGCGTGTTGCACATCACCCACGCCGGCCCGTTCAACCCCGACGGCTTCCCGCTGCTGATCGGCGACGACGTGACCATCGCCCACAAAGTCATGCTGCATGGCTGCAGCGTCGGCAGCCGCGTGCTGATCGGCATGGGCAGCATCGTCATGGACGGCGCGGTGGTTGAAGACGACGTGATCATCGGCGCCGGCAGCCTGGTGCCGCCGGGCAAGCGCCTGGAAAGCGGCTTCCTCTACGTGGGTAGCCCGGTGAAACAGGTCCGCCCGTTGAGCGACAAGGAACGCGCCTTCTTCACCTACAGCGCCGCCAATTACGTAAAGCTCAAGGACCTGCATCTGGCCGAAGGCTACGACACACTCTGAATTGAATTGGCGACTGCCCAGGAATTCCCATGCATTACCAAACCGTACTGTTCGACCTCGATGGCACCCTCACCGACCCGCGTGAAGGCATCACCCGTTCCATTCAGTTTGCCTTGGCCAAGCTCGGCATCGATGAGCCGGATCTGACCAAGCTCGAACACTTCATCGGCCCGCCGCTGTTGCAGGCGTTCATGCAGTTCTATGACTTTGATGAGGCCAAGGCGTGGGAGGCGGTGAATTTCTATCGCGAGCGTTTCAAGGTCACTGGCCTGTACGAGAACCGTGTGTTTGATGGCGTCACACCGTTGCTGGAAACCCTCGGTGGCCAAGGTCGGCAGTTGTATATCGCGACGTCGAAACCGTGGATATTCGCCCGCGAGATCGCCCGGCATTTCGATTTTGCCCGACACTTCAAGGTCATTTACGGCAGCGAACTGGATGGCACACGCACCAACAAGGTCGAGCTGATTGCGCACCTGATGAAGGAAGAGGGGCTGGATCCGACGAATACGCTGATGATCGGCGACCGCAAACACGACTTGATCGGTGCGCGCAGCAATGGCCTGGATGCGGCGGCGGTCGGTTATGGATTTGGCAGTTTTGAAGAGCTGAATGCTGAAGCGCCGGCTTATCACTTTGAAACGCTGGATGAGATGCATCAGGCCTTTCTGCGGCGCTGATCAGTAAGCTATCGCTGGCAAGCCAGCTCCCACAGGTGAGCGATGTGCTCAGGCTCAGCGCTGTTCCTGTGGGAATTGCATCAGGCATTTCTGAGGCGCTGATCAGTGAGCTATCGCTGGCAAGCCAGCTCCCACAGGTGAGCGATGTGCTCAGGCTCAGCGCTGTCCCTGTGGGAGTTGCATCAGGCCTTTCTGCGGCGCTGATCAGTAAGCTATCGCTGGCAAGCCAGCTCCC
>NZ_RWIL01000028.1:0-9617 GCF_009764635.1 Pseudomonas sp. PB103
TGCCGCAGGCTGCGATCTTTTGATCTTGTTTTTTTTAAAATCAACATCAAAAGATCGCAGCCTGCGGCAGCTCCTACAGGGGATCGGTGAGTTACGGGCAAAAAAAAGCCCGATCTCGCTAATGCGTTCAATCGGGCTACAGCACTCAGGAGCAACAAGTGCAAAGGGAGGTTCGATGCGCGTAGAGCCTTGAAGGGGTTGCGCCAGGTCACTTAAACAATCGGCGATTATCTGGCGATTAACATATCAAGCGACCTGGGACAGCTTGGCGTTGGCCTGATTGAGGCCCTTCTCCTGGAAGTCGCCACCGAGGTTCATGCCTTCGGCGTGAATGAACGTCACGTCGTTGATGCCGATGAAGCCCATGACCTGACGCAGGTACGGTTCTTGATGGTCCGCCGGGCCGCCGGCGTAGATGCCGCCGCGAGCCGTCAGCACGTAGGCACGTTTGCCGCTGAGCAGGCCTTGCGGGCCGGTTTCGGTGTACTTGAAGGTCACGCCGGCACGCAGCACGTGGTCGAGCCAGGCCTTGAGGGTGCTCGGGATGGCGAAGTTGTACATCGGCGCGGCCATCACCAGTACGTCGGCGGCGAGCAGTTCATCAGTCAGTGCGTTGGAGCGGTCCAGCGACGCTTGTTCGCTGTCGTTGCGCTGATCGGCAGGTTTCATCCAGCCGCCCAGCAGGTTGCTGTCCAGGTGTGGCACCGGATTCACGGCGAGGTCACGCACGGTGATCTGATCGGCAGGGTGTGCAGCTTTCCACTGACTGATGAACGTCTGGGTCAGTTGACGGGATACCGAGTCTTGCTGGCGGGCACTGCTTTCGATGATCAGAACGCGGGACATGGTGTGTAGCCTCCATCCGAGAATGTTGTAAGTCGATGGAGTGAAGGTTAAACAGAGTTGAATCGATGAAAAAGCGCAAATAATTGCTATAACACATCGATAAATTCGTTTATAAGCTGACGCATACCCCTGTAGGTCTTCGCCTGCTCGCGATAGCGGTGTGTCAGTTAACACAGATGTATATGACACACCGCTATCGCGAGCAGGCGAAGGCCTACAAGGGATCGGTGTTATTTCGGGGTGCAGGTCAGTTTGATGCGCAGCTTGATGATCTCGCGGGTGAACTTGGCAGTGGCGTTTTTATGCTTGCCCGCGGCCACTTCGATGTTGCGGGTGCGCGGCGCCTCGGGACCATTGCTGAAAACGGCCTTGCACACTGCATCGACATCACCGTAGTTGGCCACCCGGATGGAGCCGATGTCGTTATCCGTGTCGAAGGTTTCGTAGTCGATCTTGAGACCGTTGAGATCCTTCTGCACATCGATCGGATAAGCAAAAGCAGTCAACGGCAGCAGCGCCAGCACCACACAACAGAATTTTTTCATTCGGCAGTCTCCATGAGGGACGGCCAGCTTAGGACAAGAGGAGCTATTGATGAAAGCGCCCCGCGTGACCCTGGATCAATGGCGAACATTGCAGGCCGTGGTCGACCACGGCGGATTCGCCCAAGCCGCCGAGGCCCTGCACCGTTCGCAATCGTCGGTGAGCTACACCGTCGCGCGCATGCAGGACCAGCTCGGCGTGCCGCTGTTGCGCATCGACGGGCGTAAAGCCGTGCTCACCGAGGCCGGCGGAGTATTGCTGCGCCGCTCGCGGCAATTGGTGAAACAGGCCAGTCAGTTGGAGGACCTTGCTCATCACATGGAGCAAGGCTGGGAAGCTGAGGTGCGGCTGGTGGTCGATGCCGCCTACCCGAGCGCGCGGATCGTGCGCGCGTTGACCGCGTTCATGCCGCAGAGTCGTGGTTGCCGCGTACGTCTGCGTGAGGAAGTATTGTCGGGCGTCGAGGAAGTATTGCTCGAAGGCGTCGCCGATCTGGCCATCACCGGCCTGAGCATTCCCGGCCACCTCGGTGCGGAATTGAGCGACGTCGAGTTCATTGCCGTCGCCCACCCCGATCACCCGCTGCATCGGCTCAATCGCGAACTGAGCTTTCAGGATCTGGAAACCCAGATGCAAGTGGTCATCCGCGACTCCGGCCGCCAGCAACCCCGGGATGTCGGCTGGCTCGGCGCCGAACAGCGCTGGACGGTCGGCAGCCTCGCCACTGCCGCAACCTTTGTCAGCAGCGGTCTGGGTTTTGCCTGGTTGCCCCGGCACATGATCGAGCGGGAATTGAAAGATGGCTCGCTCAAGCTGCTACCGTTGGACAGGGGCGGCACTCGCAACTCCAGCTTCTACCTGTATTCGAACAAGGACAAACCCTTGGGCCCGGCCACGCAAATCCTCATCGAACTGCTGCGCACCTTCGATACGTTACCTCTGGATGCGCCGTACGCCGCCCCCGAACAAGCCTGACACGGAGTTCACCGATGGCCTATTTCGAGCACGAAGGTTGCAACCTGCACTACGAGGAATACGGCCACGGCACGCCGTTGCTGCTGGTTCACGGGCTCGGTTCGAGCACGCTGGACTGGGAACTGCAGATCCCGGCGCTCGCCGCGCATTACCGGGTGATCGTCCCCGATGTGCGCGGCCACGGGCGCTCGGACAAGCCCCGTGAGCGCTACAGCATCGCCGGTTTCAGCGCCGATCTGCTCGCACTCATCGAGCATCTGAGCCTTGGCCCGGTGCATTACGTCGGCCTGTCGATGGGCGGCATGATCGGCTTTCAGTTCGGCGTCGATCATCCGCAAATGCTCAAGAGCCTGACCATCGTCAACAGCGCGCCGGAAGTCAAATTGCGCAGCCGCGACGATTACTGGCAGTGGTTCAAGCGCTGGAGCCTGATGCGCGTGCTGAGCCTCGCCACGATCGGCAAGGCCCTTGGCGGCAAACTTTTCCCCAAACCCGAGCAGGCTGATTTGCGGCAGAAGATGTCCGAGCGCTGGGCAAAAAACGACAAACGTGCTTATCTCGCCAGCTTTGATGCGATTGTGGGCTGGGGCGTTCAGGAACGACTTTCCCGAGTGACCTGTCCAACCCTCATCGTCAGCGCCGACCGTGACTACACACCCGTCGCGCTGAAAGAAACCTATGTAAAACTGCTGCCCGATGCGCGGCTGGTAGTGATCGCCGATTCGCGCCACGCCACCCCGCTCGATCAACCCGAACGCTTCAATCAAACGCTGCTGGCGTTTCTCGCCACAGCCGACCTTCAATCTCAGGATCACTGACCCATGCTGAAAAAACTCGCCCTCGCCGCTGGTACCGTGCTGTTTGCCGCCAACCTGATGGCCGCGACTCCCGCCAAAGCGCCGCACGTGCTGCTCGACACCACCAACGGCCAGATCGAAATCGAACTGGATCCGGTCAAGGCGCCGATCAGTACCAAAAACTTTCTCGACTACGTCAACAGCGGCTTCTACACCAATACCATTTTCCACCGCGTGATCCCGGGCTTCATGGCTCAGGGCGGCGGTTTCACCCCGCAGATGCAACAGAAAGACACCAAGGCGCCGATCAAGAACGAAGCCAGCAACGGCCTGCACAACGTTCGCGGCACCTTGTCGATGGCACGCACCTCCAACCCTGACTCGGCCACCAGCCAGTTCTTCATCAACGTGAAGGACAACGACTTCCTCGACCCGGGCCGTGACGCCGGTTACGCGGTGTTCGCCAAAGTGGTCAAGGGCATGGACGTGGTCGACATCATCGTCAACTCGCCAACCACCACCAAAAGCGGCATGCAAAACGTGCCTTCCGACCCTGTGATCATCAAGTCGGCCAAAGTCATCGACTAAGCTGTACAGGGCGAATCGAGCGGCGTGAATTCAACCTCACGCCGCTCACACCGATAAAAGGAGAGCCCGGATTCCGGGCGGTTATCTGATGCTCTATCGCCGTTTTGAACAACTGATCGACATATTCCGCGACGCCCCGACAGCATCCCCTCCCGATCGCGTCTGGCCCTTCTATACCTATTACCTCAAACAAGTCTGGCCGAGTTTTGCCGCCCTGCTCGTCGTTGGCCTGTTCGCCGCGCTGATCGAAGTGGCGCTGTTCAGTTACCTGAGCCGCATCATCGACCTGGCCCAGGGCACGCCCAACCCGAATTTTTTCCACGACCATGCCTTCGAACTGACGTGGATGGTGGTGGTGGCGCTGGTGCTGCGGCCGATTTTCTTCGGCTTGCACGACCTGCTGGTGCATCAGACCCTGAGCCCCGGCATGACCAGCATGATCCGCTGGCAGAACCACCGCTATGTGCTCAAACAGAGCCTGAATTTCTTCCAGAACGACTTCGCCGGGCGCATCGCCCAGCGCATCATGCAGACCGGTAACTCGCTGCGTGACTCGGCGGTGCAAGCAGTGGATGCGCTGTGGCACGTAGTGATCTACGCGATCAGCGCGCTGGTGCTATTCGCCGAGGCCGACTGGCGCCTGATGATCCCGCTGCTGACGTGGATCGTCGCCTATATCGGCGCGCTCTACTACTTTGTGCCACGGGTCAAACAACGCTCGGTGGAAGCCTCCGACGCGCGCTCGAAACTGATGGGGCGCATTGTCGATGGCTACACCAACATCGCCACGCTGAAGCTGTTCGCCCACACCAATTTCGAACAGCACTACGCCAAGGAAGCCATCGAAGAGCAGACCGTCAAAGCGCAAATGGCCGGTCGTGTGGTCACCAGCATGGACGTGGCGATCACCACCATGAACGGCCTGCTGATCGTCGGCACCACCGCGTTGGCCCTGTGGTTGTGGACGCAGTCATTGATCACTGTCGGGGCGATTGCTCTGGCGACCGGCCTGGTGATTCGCATCGTCAACATGTCCGGCTGGATCATGTGGGTGGTCACCGGCATTTTCGAAAACATCGGCATGGTGCAGGACGGTTTGCAGACCATTTCGCAACCGGTCAGCGTCACCGATAAGGATCACGCCAAACCGCTGGAAGTGACCCGTGGCGAAGTGCGTTTCGAGCACGTGGATTTTCACTACGGCAAGAAGCGCGGGATCATCGGCGACCTGAACCTGAACATCAAAGCGGGGGAAAAAATCGGTTTGATCGGGCCGTCCGGCGCCGGCAAATCGACCTTGGTCAACCTGCTGCTGCGTCTGTATGACGTCGAGGGCGGGCGCATTCTGATCGACGGGCAGAACATTGCCGACGTCGGCCAGGAAAGCCTGCGCGCACGCATCGGCATGATCACTCAGGACACCTCGCTGCTGCACCGTTCGATCCGCGATAACTTGCTGTACGGCAAACCGGATGCGACCGACGCCGAACTCTGGGACGCAGTGCACAAGGCCCGCGCTGACGAGTTTATTCCGCTGCTGTCGGACGCCGAGGGCCGCACCGGTTTTGACGCGCATGTCGGTGAGCGCGGGGTGAAGTTGTCCGGTGGTCAGCGGCAACGTATCGCCATCGCTCGGGTGCTGCTCAAGGATGCGCCGATCCTGATCATGGACGAAGCGACCTCGGCGCTGGATTCGGAAGTCGAAGCGGCGATTCAGGAAAGCCTGGAAACGCTGATGCAGGGCAAAACCGTGATCGCGATTGCCCACCGACTCTCGACGATTGCGCGGATGGATCGGCTGGTGGTGCTGGAAAACGGCAAGATCGCCGAGAGCGGCACTCACGCCGAACTGCTCGCCCATCGCGGCCTGTATGCACGGCTGTGGGCGCACCAGACCGGTGGGTTTGTCGGGATCGATTGATCCCTCCAAGATCGTTCCCACGCTCTGCGTGGGAACGATCAAAACCATAAGATCAAAAGATCGCAGCCTGCGGCAGCTCCTACATTGGAATGCGTTCCTCTGTAGGAGCTGCCGCAGGCTGCGATCTTTGCTTTTTGTCGCCGCTGGAAATCCGTTAAAACCCTGCTGTACTCAGCCAAGGTTCCGGAATGGGAGCCTGTCGTAAGTCTGCACGGACGCACAAATCGATGCAGTCTCGATAGCAAAGCTATCAAGGACTCTTCTCATGTCTCTGTTCAAACGTTCAGTTACTGAGTTGCTGGGTACGTTCTGGTTGGTGTTGGGTGGTTGTGGCAGTGCGGTGATCGCCGCGTCTTCGCCACTGGGAATCGGGGTGCTGGGGGTGGCCCTGGCGTTTGGTCTGACGGTGTTGACCATGGCGTTCGCCATCGGCCACATCAGCGGCTGTCATCTCAACCCGGCCGTGTCGGTCGGGCTGTTTGTCGGCGGTCGGTTCCCGGCCAAGGAGTTGCCGGCCTACATCATCGCGCAAGTGCTCGGCGCGATCCTCGCGGCAGCGCTGATCGCGCACATCGCCAGCGGCAAGGAAGGCTTTGACATTGCTGCCGGCCTGGCATCCAACGGTTACGGCGAGCACTCCCCCGGCAAATACTCGATGGCGGCGGGGTTTGTCACTGAACTGGTGATGACCGCAATGTTTGTGATCATCATCCTCGGCGCGACCGATAGACGCGCTCCGCCAGGGCTGGCGCCGATCGCTATCGGCCTGGGCCTGACCCTGATCCACCTGATCTCCATCCCCGTCACCAACACTTCGGTCAACCCGGCACGCAGCACCGGGCCAGCACTGATCGTCGGTGGCTGGGCGCTGGCGCAGTTGTGGATGTTCTGGGTCGCGCCGCTGATTGGCGCGGTGCTGGGTGGCGGCATCTACCGCTGGCTGGGCAAAGAACAAACCTGAGCCAAACACAATTCCCACGTAGGAGCTGCCGAAGGCTGCGATCTTTTGATCTTGCCTTTTAAAAACCAGGATCAAAAGATCGCAGCCTTCGGCAGCTCCTACATGGGATTTAGGTTTGGCGGTAGGGCAAGGCTGTTCGGGCTTCTTCGGCGTAGGCGAGAACGCCGGCGCGCTCTTGCTGGAGGAAGTCTTCGACCGCTGCTTTCAAGCCCGGATGGCGCAGGTAATGCCACGAGTGGGTGATCACCGGTTCGAAACCACGAATCAGTTTGTGTTCACCCTGAGCGCCCGCATCGAATCGCTGATAACCCTGGGCAATCGCATACTCCATGCCCTGATAAAAACACGTCTCGAAATGCAACCGGTCAAACTCAGCCAGGCATCCCCAATATCGCCCGTAGAAACTGTCGCCGCCAACCAGGCTGAACGCCATCGCCACCGGCCGTGAACCCTGTTTGGCCAGCACCACGCGAATCGCTTCGGGCATGCGCTCGGCCAACAAACTGAAGAACTCCCGCGTCAGGTATGGCGTTTGTCGGCGCACCGCGTAAGTGTTGGCGTAACAGGCATAGACGAAATCCCACTGCGCCTCGTCCAGCTCGCGTCCCTCCAGCCACTCGAACTCGAATCCCTGCCCCGCCACTTGCTCGCGCTCCTTGCGCATCTGCTTGCGCTTGCGCGAGCTGAGCACGTCGAGAAAATCCTGAAAGTCGCGGTAACCACGATTCTGCCAGTGGTACTGACAACCGATGCGCTGCAGCCAGCCCGGTTGTTCGGCCATCGCCGCATCGGTGAACGGGTCGGTGAAGTTGATGTGCGCGCCGGAAAGCCCTTCGATTTCCAGATAGCCCGGAAGGCTTTTCAGCAGCTCGAAACCGTCTTCGACATTGGCTGCCAACAAACGCGGGCCGCTGACCGGACTGAACGGCACAGCGGTCAACAATTTGGGGTAGTAATCGATGCCGGCACGGGCGCAGGCGTCGGCCCAGCCGTGATCGAACACGTACTCGCCATAGGAATGCCATTTGCGATAGCTGGGCAGTGCGGCAATCAGTCGTTCGCCCTCGATGTGCAGCAAATGCTCCGGTTGCCACCCGGTGTGCGGGCCAACGCTGCCACTGTCTTCCAGCGCGCTGAGGAAGGCATGGCGCAGAAACGGCTGATTGTCCGGTACCAGTGCGTCCCATGTCGCCGGGGCGATTTCTGACAGGTTTTGCAGGCATTGCAACGGCATCGAGGAGCTCTCCACAACAGGACTTCAGCGCCCGGCGAGTATCGCTGATTGTGCGGCATTGCACACCCGCATTCGGCCGACAGCGCTCTAGATCAATAGTTCACGGCCGTTGCACATCGTCATCAAGCTGCCATCACTGTGCCACTGCGCTGTCATAAACCATCGCGATACTGGCGCCTGTTTTTAGAGCGCCGGGTTCTACCCGGACACTGTTTTCCGACGCTAAAACCGTCGGTTGTGCCCAGGATGGTTCAGCCATCCCCTCTCATCTTCGGAGATTGCTATGCGTCTTGCTTCCACGAAAACTGCGGCGGCCCTGTGCGGTGGCCTGTTACTGGCCATGAGCGTTCCGGCCAGTGCTGCAGTCGACGCCAAACTGCTCGACATGCTCAAGGCTAACGGTTCGATTTCCCAGGCGCAGTACGTTGAACTGCAAACTGAACTGGCCAAGGATCAGAAGGCTCAGCAAATCGCGCAACAGGCGCAGCAAGAGACCAACGAACAAGTTGCGGCGGTCGCGAAGAAAAGCAACGAACAAAGTGCCTTCGACCAGAAACTGGCCTGGGCCGCGAAGACCCAGTTCAAGGGCGATGTGCGTATCCGTCAGGAAACCATCAAGATCGACGGCGAACCGAACAACGGCGGCCGCGACAAGGATCGTCAGCGCATCCGTGCCCGTCTCGGCGCCTACACCGAGATCAACCCGCAAGTCGACACCGGCATCCGTATCGCCACCGGCGGCGGCGACGACGCTCGTTCGACCAACCAGGACCAGGACAACTACTTCGACAAGAAGCAGATCTGGCTCGACCTGGGCTACATCGACTACCACCCCGATCAGATCAAGAACCTGCACATTATCGGCGGCAAGATGCTGCAACCGTGGGTCAGCATGGGCGACGTCATCTGGGACAGCGACATCAACCCGGAAGGTCTGGCTGTCACCTACAAATATCCACTGGGCAGCAGCGCCGAACTGTTCGGTAGCCTGGGTAACTACAACCTCAAAGACAACGTCGACGGCGATGGCGTGCAGTTCCGCCACGACCTGCGTTTGACCGCTGGCCAGTTGGGTAGCCGCTTCAATATCACTGACAATCTGAAAATGACCCTGGGCGGCAGCGTCTACGCCTACCAGAACGACGAAGACAGCCGCTGCACCGGGACTTCCACACCGTGCGCCCTGGCCGTCAACGGCAACTCGGCCAACAACGAATTCCGTCTGTATGAAGGCTTCAGCCAGCTCGACATCGGCGGCCTGCCAATGCCACTGTCGTTCTACGGTCAGTACGTGAAGAACAACGATGCGGTGACCGATCAGGACACGGCCTGGTTGCTCGGTGCCAAGTCGAAAGTGTTCGGTCTGAACCTCGACTACAACTATCGTGACGTGCAGCGCAACGCCGTGGTCGGTGCCTTCACCGACTCCGACTTTGCCAACGGCACCACCGGTTCCCGTGGTCACAAGTTCAAGGTCGGTTACGACATCGACAAGAACTTTGCCATCGGCGCCACGTACTTCCTGACCAAGGCCGACTTCGCCAGCCGTACCCAGCGTGACGCGGACGCCAACACTCTGCAGCTGGACGCGGAAGCCAAGTTCTAAAACGCTTCACCCTATAGCCCGGTGCGGGCGGGACGATCCCCATCATCCGTTCGTTTCACCCGCACCGTGCTATTCCCCCTGTAGGAGCTGCCGAAGGCTGCGATCTTTTGATCTTTAAAAACAAGATCAAAAGATCGCAGCCTTCG
>NZ_RWIL01000001.1:0-18704 GCF_009764635.1 Pseudomonas sp. PB103
CTTTTGATCTTTAAAAACAAGATCAAAAGATCGCAGCGTGCCGCAGCTCCTACAGGGGGGTGTGTTGGCTTCAGGTTCCTGGTTTTGGTGTGCGGGCCAGGCAATAAACATCAACTCTTGCTGCGCCGGCATTCATCAACAATCGGGCCAACGCCTGGGCCGTGGCGCCGGTCGTCAGCACATCATCGATCAACGCCAGATGTCGGCCCTTCACCTGTGCATCGGGATTGAGGCTGAAGGCTTGCAGCAGATTGCGTTTGCGCGCCTTGGCATCCAGATCCTGCTGGGCGCTGGTGTTCTGCAGCCTGCGCAGGACCTGCTCCTCGCACGGCAGATCAAGCGACTTGCCCAGCCATTGCGCGAGCATCGCAGCCTGATTGAAACCACGCTGACGCAAACGTTGTTTCGCCATCGGCACCGGCAACAACGCCTCCGGTCTTGGTACGTCCTCTTCGAAGCGATGTTGCAGGTATTGCCCGAGAACGTCGGCGAGCAGGTGGCCAAACGGCCATTTCGCGTTGTGTTTAAAGCGCGTTATCAAACTGTCCACCGGGAAACCATACAGCCACGGCACGACGACCTGTTCGAACGCTGGAGGCTCTAGCAGGCACTCACCACATGTCATGTCCGCCGCCGCCAGCGGCAGCGCGCAGGTGATGCAGTGATCACCCAGCCATGGCAGTTCGGTCTCGCACGCCACGCACATTGGCATTTCTGCGTCTGCGGGCTCATCGCACAACAAACAGATTTGTACGTTTTTTAAACAGATGTAAACCGACTCTTTGTATGGTGGTTGACAGCGCATGACTCTTCCTTAAATATGCCGAACATCCGTGTAGCGCCTGTGGGTATTCCGTTTCCCCAGTCGCCAGCCAAGCATAACCAAGGAATTACCCATGAGCGCGAGCACCACCGCCACCCTGCGTCACGACTGGTCACTGGCCGAAGTCAAAGCCCTCTTCGTACAGCCATTCAACGACTTGCTGTTCCAGGCGCAAACGGTGCACCGCGCACATTTCAACGCCAACCGCGTTCAGGTTTCGACGCTGCTGTCGATCAAGACCGGCGCCTGCCCGGAAGACTGCAAGTACTGCCCGCAGTCCGGTCACTACAACACCGGCCTTGAAAAAGAAAAACTGATGGAAGTGCAGAAGGTCCTCGAAGAGGCGGCACGCGCCAAGGCCATCGGCTCGACACGGTTCTGCATGGGCGCGGCGTGGAAGCACCCGTCGGCCAAAGACATGCCGTACGTGCTGAAAATGGTTGAAGGCGTGAAAGCCATGGGCCTGGAAACCTGCATGACCCTCGGCCGTCTCGATCAGGATCAGACCGAAGCGCTGGCCAAGGCCGGCCTCGATTACTACAACCACAACCTCGACACTTCGCCGGAGTTCTACGGCAGCATCATCACCACCCGCACTTACAGCGAGCGCCTGCAAACGCTGGCCTATGTACGTGAATCGGGGATGAAAATCTGCTCGGGCGGGATTCTCGGCATGGGCGAGTCGCTGGATGACCGCGCCAATCTGCTGATCCAGTTGGCCAACCTGCCGGAACACCCGGAATCGGTGCCGATCAACATGCTGGTGAAGGTCGCCGGTACGCCGCTGGAAAACGCCGAAGACATCGACCCGTTCGACTTCATCCGCATGCTCGCCGTGGCCCGTATCCTCATGCCGCAATCCCACGTGCGCCTGTCCGCCGGCCGCGAAGCGATGAATGAGCAGATGCAGGCCCTCGCTTTCTTCGCTGGCGCCAACTCGATTTTCTACGGCGACAAGTTGCTGACCACTGCCAACCCGCAGGCGGACAAGGACATGCAGTTGTTTGCGCGCCTGGGCATCCAGCCGGAAGCGCGTGAAGAGCATGCCGACGAGGTTCACCAAGCGGCGATCGAGCAGGCATTGGTTGAGCAGAAGAGCAGCGAGCAGTTCTACAACGCCGCCGTCTGATCGCCCCACGGATCCCATGTAGGAGCTGCCGAAGGCTGCGATCTTTTGCTGTTGTTTTTAAAAAGACAAGATCAAAAGATCGCAGCCTTCGGCAGCTCCTACAGAGTTGTTTTTTACTGTCGAGGCCTGCATGTCTTTCGATCTCGCCGCACGCCTTGCTGCCCGTCGTGCCGAAAATCTCTATCGCCAGCGCCCGCTGCTTGAATCCCCGCAGGGGCCTGAAGTGGTGGTCGACGGCAAACCGTTGCTCGCCTTCTGCAACAACGATTACCTCGGTCTGGCCAATCACCCACAAGTGATCGAAGCCTGGCGCGCCGGCGCTGAGCGCTGGGGTGTCGGTGGCGGTGCCTCGCATTTGGTGATCGGCCACAGCGGCCCGCACCATGCACTCGAAGAAGCCTTGGCCGACCTCACCGGTCGCCCGCGTGCGCTGCTGTTCACCACCGGTTACATGGCCAACCTCGGTGCGGTCACCGCGCTGGTCGGGCAGGGCGATACGGTGCTGGAAGACCGCCTCAATCATGCTTCGCTGCTGGATGCCGGTTTGTTGTCCGGCGCGCGTTTCAATCGCTATTTGCACAACGATGCGCAAAGTCTGGCCAAGCGCCTGGAGAAAGCCACCGGCAACACGCTGGTGGTCACCGACGGCGTGTTCAGCATGGACGGCGACCTGGCAGACTTGCCGGCACTCGCCCGCGCAGCCAAGGCCAAAGGCGCGTGGCTGATGGTCGATGACGCGCACGGTTTCGGCCCGCTCGGTGCGAATGGCGGCGGGATTGTCGAGCACTTCGGTTTGAGTCAGGAGGATGTGCCGGTGCTGGTCGGCACCCTCGGCAAAGCCTTCGGCACCGCTGGCGCTTTCGTCGCCGGCAGTGAAGAACTGATCGAGAGCCTGATCCAGTTCGCCCGCCCGTATATCTACACCACCAGCCAGCCACCGGCGCTGGCCTGCGCCACGCTGAAAAGTCTTGAGCTTTTACGCACTGAACATTGGCGTCGTGAGCATCTGCAAACGCTGATCCGTCAGTTCCGCCATGGCGCCGAGCAGATCGGCCTGGAGTTGATGGACAGCTTCACGCCGATTCAGCCGATCATGATTGGCGACGCCGGGCGCGCGGTGCGCTTGTCGCAGATGTTGCGCGAGCGCGGGCTGATGGTCACCGCGATCCGTCCGCCAACCGTGCCTGCCGGCAGCGCGCGTTTACGTGTGACCCTGACCGCCGCCCACAGTGAAGCGCAGGTGCAGCTATTGTTAGCAGGACTGGCCGATTGCTTTGCCCAACTCTCGTCGGAGCCAAGCCATGCGTGATCGCCTGATTCTGCTGCCCGGCTGGGGCCTCGGCGTATCGCCGATGGAGCCCTTGGCGGCGGCGTTGCAAGGTCTCGATGCACACCTGAAAGTCGACATCGAGCCGTTACCCGAGCTGGATTCCCGCGATCTGCAAGACTGGCTCGACGAACTTGATGAGCGCATTCCTCAGGACGTCTGGCTCGGTGGCTGGTCGTTGGGTGGGATGCTCGCCTGCGAATTGGCGGCGCGGCGTGGCGAGCGTTGCTGCGGATTGCTGACGCTGGCGAGCAATCCTTGTTTTGTTGCCCATGAGCAATGGCCGAGTGCGATGGCGGGCGAGACGTTCGACGCGTTTCTCGCCGGTTGCCAGGCCGATCCGCGCACGACCCTCAAACGTTTCTCTTTGCTCTGTGTTCAAGGCGCGCACGACCCGCGCGGCTTGTCGCGTTTGCTGCTCGGCGGCGCGCCAAATACCGCGCCGACGGCATTGATGGCCGGGCTGGAATTGCTTGCGCAAATGGATACTCGCGATGCGCTGCAGGCGTTTCGCGGGCCGCAGTTGCATCTGTTCGCCGGGCAGGACGGTTTGGTGCCGGCGGAAGCAGCGGGGGCGTTGTTCGCCTTGTTGCCGGATATCGAAATTGGTCTGATCGAACAGGCCAGTCATGCGTTTCTTCTGGAAGATCCCCACGGACTGGCGGGTGCGATCCAGGCTTTTTTACATGAGTGCGGTGATGACTGATTTGTCTCTTGTGCTGCCTGGCGGCTTGCCTGACAAGCGTCAGGTCGCGGCCTCTTTTTCTCGCGCGGCGGCCAGTTACGACAGCGTCGCCGAGTTGCAACGTGATGTCGGTACACAGTTGATTCAGCGCTTGCCGACGGAGTTTGTACCGGCGCGCTGGCTGGATCTCGGTTGTGGCACGGGATACTTCACCCGCGCGTTGGCTTCGCGGTTTGCCGAGAGCCACGGTGTGGCGCTGGACATTGCCGAGGGCATGCTCGAGCACGCACGTCCGTTGGGTGGTGCGCAGCATTTTATTGCCGGCGATGCCGAGCGGCTGCCGTTGCAGGATTCGACCTGCGACCTGATCTTCTCCAGCCTCGCGGTGCAGTGGTGTGCGGATTTCGAAGCAGTGCTCAGCGAGGCCTTTCGCGTACTGAAACCGGGCGGAATTTTTGCGTTTGCTAGTCTTTGTGTAGGGACGCTGTTTGAGTTGCGCGACAGCTGGCGGCAGGTCGACGGGCTGGTGCACGTCAATCGCTTCCGCGAGTTCGCCCGCTATGAGCAAATGTGCGCGGCCAGCGGTTTACGCACGTTGAGTCTGGAGAAACAGGCGCACGTGCTGCATTACCCGGATGTGCGCAGCCTGACCCATGAATTGAAAGCCCTGGGCGCGCACAATCTGAATCCGGGACGGCCGGGCGGTTTGACCGGGCGCGCGCGGATTCTCGGCTTGGTTGAAGCTTACGAGCAGTTCCGTGAGGCGTCGGGGTTGCCGGCGACTTATCAGGTGGTCTACGCCGTGTTGGAGAAACCCGTATGAGCGCAGCCTATTTCATCACCGGAACCGACACCGATGTCGGCAAGACCACGGTTGCCGCGGGGTTGCTGCACGCGGCGCGGTCGGCAGGCTTGAGCACGGCGGCAGGCAAACCGGTGGCGTCCGGGTGCGATGTCACGCCCAAGGGTTTGCGTAATTCGGATGCGCTAGCGCTGCTGGCCGAGTGTTCGGTGCCGCTGACTTATCAACAGGTCAATCCGGTGGCGTTCGAGCCGGCCATCGCGCCGCATCTGGCGGCGCGTGAAGCGGGTGTGGCGCTGACCGTGCAATCTTTGTTGGCGCCGATGCGCGAGATTCTGGCGATGAACGCCGATTTCACCTTGATTGAAGGCGCGGGTGGCTGGCGCGTGCCATTGGCGGATCAGGATAATTTGTCGGATTTGGCGATTGCGTTGAAGCTGCCGGTGATTTTGGTCGTCGGTGTGCGACTGGGTTGCATCAGTCATGCGCTGCTGACAGCTGAGGCAATCGCCCGTGATGGCCTGCAGTTAGCGGGATGGGTGGCGAATATCATTGATCCAAAGACCTCGCGGCTGGAGGAGAATCTGGCGACATTGGCTGAGCGCATCCCCGCGCCGTGTTTGGGGCGCGTGCCTAAACTCAAGGTTTTGAGCGCAGAAGCAGTGGCCGATCATTTACAACTGGATCTGCTCGACTAAGTTTTTCTCTATGGGCAGGCACTGTGCCATTAGTGTTTTTGACGGGTGTTTTTCTGACACCTCTGCTTCAATGACAGCCATTGATCCTTCCCAAGGATGAGAACCGTTATGGAAATTTCCGGTAACACAGCTTTTTATGCCGGTCTGAGCTCGATTCAGAGCGGGCAAAACCGCGTCGATCAGGCTGCCAGCCAGATTGCCAATAATACGATTGAACGCTCGGTGATCAGCCAGTCGTCCGAAGTGCAGGTTGATCGTCTGCGTGGCGTGGATCGTGCTCAGCAATCTGATCTGGCCAGCAATATGGTCGAGATGTCTCAGGGCAAGCTCCAGGCGGAGCTGGGCGTTAAGGTCGCCAAGGCATCCGATGAAATGCTCGGGACAATCATCGATACATTTGCCTGATTTTTTTGCCATCAGTTTCCTGAACGCCGCGCATTGTCGCGGCGTTTTTCGTTGTAAGTCCTTCTCCCTCAACTAATCTTTTTTCAGCGCCGATGACTCGCTTGAGCCAATGGCGGTTTGCTGTGCCCAGCGTTTACCGGGCGTGATGACGAACGGCAAAAGATCGATGCTTGACAAGATTTCGGCGTAAACGTATGTTTCAAACAACTGTTTGACCGTCACAACAAATCAACGCGGTCGTTCATTCCCGGTTACATCAGCAGAGGTTTATCGCTATGCCTGACTACAAGGCCCCCTTGCGTGATATTCGCTTCGTTCGTGACGAGCTGCTCGGCTACGAAGCGCACTATCAGAGCCTTCCGGCTTGCGCAGACGCAACTCCGGACATGGTTGACGCCATTCTCGAAGAAGGCGCCAAGTTTTGTGAGCAGGTACTGGCACCGCTGAACCGCGTGGGCGACCTCGAAGGTTGCACCTGGAGCGAGTCCGGCGTGAAAACCCCGACGGGCTTCAAAGAGGCTTACAAACAATTCGTTGAAGGCGGCTGGCCAAGCCTGGCGCACGACGTCGAGCACGGCGGCCAAGGCCTGCCGGAGTCGCTGGGTCTGGCCGTAAGCGAAATGGTTGGCGAAGCCAACTGGTCGTGGGGCATGTACCCAGGCCTGTCGCACGGCGCGATGAACACCATCTCCGAGCACGGCACGCCAGAGCAGCAAGAAGCCTATCTGACCAAACTGGTCTCCGGCGAATGGACCGGCACCATGTGCCTGACCGAACCGCACTGCGGCACCGACCTGGGCATGCTGCGCACCAAGGCCGAACCTCAGGCCGACGGTTCCTACAAGGTTTCCGGCACCAAGATCTTCATCTCGGCCGGTGAACACGACATGGCCGACAACATCGTCCACATCGTGCTGGCTCGACTGCCGGACGCTCCGGCTGGCACCAAAGGCATCTCGCTGTTTATCGTTCCTAAGTTCATGCCGAACGCTGATGGCACCGTCGGTGAGCGCAACGCAGTGACCTGTGGTTCGCTGGAACACAAGATGGGCATCCACGGCAACGCCACTTGCGTGATGAACTTCGACGGCGCTACCGGTTTCCTGATCGGCCCGGCGAACAAAGGCCTGAACTGCATGTTCACCTTTATGAACACCGCACGTCTGGGTACCGCGCTGCAAGGTCTGGCCCACGCCGAAATCGGTTTCCAGGGCGGCCTGAAATACGCTCGCGATCGTCTGCAAATGCGCTCGCTGACTGGCCCGAAAGCGCCGGAAAAAGCCGCTGACCCGATCATCGTTCACCCTGACGTACGCCGCATGCTGTTGACCATGAAGGCGTTCGCCGAAGGCAACCGTGCGATGGTGTACTTCACCGCCAAACAGGTCGACATCGTCAAATACGGCGTCGATGAAGAAGAGAAGAAGAAAGCCGACGCACTGCTGGCTTTCATGACCCCGATCGCTAAAGCGTTCATGACCGAAGTCGGTTTCGAATCCGCCAACCACGGCGTTCAGATCTACGGCGGCCACGGCTTCATCGCCGAGTGGGGCATGGAGCAGAACGTTCGCGACAGCCGCATTTCGATGCTGTACGAAGGCACCACCGGTATCCAGGCACTCGACCTGCTCGGCCGTAAAGTGCTGATGACGCAAGGCGAGGCTCTGAAAGGCTTCACCAAGATCGTCCACAAGTTCTGCCAGAACAACGAAGGCAACGAAGCCGTTGCAGAATTCGTTGCACCGCTGGCGGCAATCAACAAGGAATGGGGCGAGCTGACCATGAAGGTCGGTATGGCCGCCATGAAAGATCGCGAAGAAGTCGGCGCGGCCTCCGTGGACTACCTGATGTACTCCGGTTATGCCTGCCTGGCTTACTTCTGGGCCGACATGGCGCGTCTGGCCGCTGAAAAGCTGGCAGAAGGCACCGGCGACGCAGCGTTCTACACCGCCAAGCTGCAAACCGCGCGCTTCTACTTCCAGCGCATCCTGCCGCGTACCCGTACGCACGTGGCGACCATGCTGTCGGGCGCGAACAACCTGATGGACATGAAAGAAGAAGACTTCGCACTGGGCTACTAAGCCTTAACGCAGTCTCTTGAAAAACCGCTGCGCCTTCGGGTGCAGCGGTTTTTTTTTGCGTTGGATTTATCCCCGACTCTGGGGACGATTCCCCAGCAGAAACGGTGGCTGCCAGCGCGCTGTCCCCGCGTTTATTGATTCAAAATGTTTCCAAGCAAGATGGCCAATTAATTGCACTGCCCGGATTAACCGGCGCTCACGAGAAATCCTGTGCTGTTCCACGACGCCTCTCGCCCGGCAAAACGCATAACAACAACCGTCAGGGTGAAGCACATGAACATCAGTCGACTTGTCTGGCTAGCCCTCGCACTCGCAGCCTCCGGCGCAATGGCCGCAACGCCCGCCGAAGTGGATCCGCCAGTACCGGAAGTGCCGAGCCTGCAATCGCTGCGTGGCATGCTGCCGCCCGATCCGTCGGGGACAGAAGGCGGGCGCAAGGTCGACTTGATGACTGACTACGTGCTCAACCGCTCCGCCGCGATTCTGCTCGGCAAAGCGCTGTTCTGGGACATGGAAGTCGGCAGTGATGGCGCCACAGCGTGCGCCTCCTGCCACTATCACGCCGGTGTCGACCACCGCATCACCAACCAGCTCAACCCCGGCCAGGCACACACCAACGCCAACGTCGCCTCAATCTTCAACAAACCCTTTGTGGCCTCCGACATACCCGGTGACGTGGCGTCCTACGCGACCTTGTCCGGCGGCAAGGGCGGGCCGAACTACACGCTGAAGAAAACCGACTTCCCGACCCATGTGCTGAGCAATCCACTGGAGCGCAACTCGCCGATCGTCTATTCGAGCGATGACGTGGTCGGCTCCCAGGGCGTGTTCGACGCCAATTTCGTCAAACCCAATCAACCGCGTTTCGACAAATGCACCCAGCAGCCCGACGGTATTTTCCAGGTCGGCGGCATCAACGTGCGCCGCAGCACCGGGCGTAACGCGCCGTCGGTGATCAACGCGGCGTTCAACGTGCGCAATTTCTGGGATGGCCGCGCGAATAACGTGTTCAACGGCTTCTCGCCGTTCGGCAACCGCGATCCCGATGCAGGGATTTACGTGACCGCCGAGCGCAGCACCGTGGCCAGCAAAGTCCGGCTGGCGCTCAACGACGCTTCCGCCGCATCGCAAGCGGTAGGCCCGCCGGGCAGCGGGGTGGAGATGTCCTGCGGCGGCCGTACTTTCGCCGACATCGGCCGGCGCATGCTCGATCAGTTGATGCTCAAGCAACAACGGATTTCCTCCAACGATTCCGTGCTCGCCTCGGTGTCCGGCGCGCGGCGCCCGACCTATCGCGAACTGATCAAGAACGCCTTCCAGCCACGACTGTGGAACGCCACGCAAAACGTGCTGGTGGGTGGTGCGCCGTATACGCAGATGGAAGCCAATTTCCCGCTGTTCTTCGGTCTGGCGATTCAGATGTACGAATCCACGTTGATCTCCGATCAGGCGCCCATCGATGCTTACCTGCAAGGCGATTCAACCGCTATGAATGCGCAGCAGGTCCAGGGCATGAATCTGTTTCTCGGCAAGGGTAAATGTGTGAACTGCCATGGCGGTGCGGAGCTGACCAATGCCGCCAGCCGCTTGTTGATGCACCCGCGTGAGCGTATCGAGCGCATGGTCATGGCCGACAACCTCACCACGCTCTACGACAACGGTTTCTACAACACCGGCGTGCGCCCGACTTCCGAAGACCTCGCGCTTGGCGGGACAGATGCCTGGGGCAATCCGTGGTCGTTCAGCCGTCAATACAACAAGCTGTTGCAGGGCGCCAGCATTGCCGATCCGCTGGATGTCGATGTCTGCACCTTCGAAGCACCGCTGAGCGCAGCGATTCCGTGCGACGCCACGCTCAAACCCAACGTCAACTTCCGCGATTCGGTCGATGGCGCCTTCAAGACGCCGACCCTGCGCAACATCGCTTTGACTGGGCCGTACTTTCACAACGGCAGCCGCGCCACGCTCAAGCAAGTGATGGAATTCTACAACCGTGGCGGCGACCGCCGTGGTGAGGACGCCAACAACACCAGCGGTTTCGAACACCCGTCGGCCAATCAGCACAACACCTCGAACCTCGATCCGGACATGACCAACCTCAACCTGACCCCGGATGAGATCGATGCACTGGTGAAATTCATGGAAGTCGGCCTGACCGATCCGCGCGTGGCCTGGGAACGGGCGCCGTTCGATCATCCGTCGCTGGTGATTCCGCAGGGCCATGTCGGCGATGAAAATGCCGTGACTCAGCGTCCGGCCAGTCCGAAGGTTACGACGCGGCAAGCGGCGGATGCTTCGCTCAATCTCAAGCCCTACGGTGCCGAGGGACGGAGCCCGGCGGAGGGGCCATTGCTGCCGTTCTATAACGATCTGTAAGGGTTTTTTCCAAGGCTGGCCATCAGTCATGGTGGCCAGCACACCGCGCAGGGCAAAAAACTTGGCAAAACGCTCAGATAGTCAGGTTTTCTGCCGTTAAAGAGACTGCCTGTGATCTGGATCACATTGTGTGCTTAACTGGCCACATTGCAGGCACAATGCCATCTTTTTTGCCATGACGGGTCGGAGCTTTACCCTTGCCGCGTTCTTCCGCTGTACGTTTCAGTCATTTTCTACCTTCGCTGCTGTTGTTACTCGCGGGGTTGGCGGCTGCGTACGTCAAAGACCTCAACGTGTTCTTCACTTCGCTGTTCAACGTGTTGCCGACGTTGGTGCTGTTGCTGGGTGGCGCTTACTGCGCGGTATACCGACGTCAGCGCGAACTGTTTCTGATGCTCACGGTGTACATCGCCTACTTTCTGCTCGATACCCAGACCGACTATTACCGCGACAACGGCAAAGTGCGCGAAGACGCCGCCGTGGTCTTCCATCTGGTCTGTCTGCTCTTGCCGCTGCTGTTTGGCCTGTTTGCTGCGTGGCAGGAGCGCACGCACCTGTTTCAGGACATGGTCGCGCGCTTCGCCGTTTTACTCGCGTTTGGCAGCGTGGCGTTGGGGCTTGAGCAAAGTTATCCCCAGGCGCTGCTGATGTGGCTCTCGGAAATCCGCTGGCCGGCGCTGCACGGCGCTTGGATGAGCCTGATCCAGCTGTCCTATCCGGTGTTTATTTCGGCGTTCCTGCTCTTGGCCTGGCAGTACTGGCGCAACCCGCGCCCGCTGCACGCGGCGCAGCTGGTCGGCCTGCTCGGCGTATTCTGGATGCTGCCGAAAACCTTCATCCTGCCGTTCACCCTGAACATCATGTGCAGCCAAGTGATGTTGATGATCGCCGCTGCCGTTGCGCATGAGGCTTATCAAATGGCCTTCCGCGACGAACTCACCGGTCTGCCGGGGCGTCGCGCACTCAACGAACGCATGCAGCGGCTCGGCCGCAACTATGTGCTGGCGATGAGCGACGTTGACCACTTCAAGAAATTCAACGACACCCACGGCCACGATGTTGGTGACCAAGTGCTGCGTCTGGTCGCCAGCAAGCTGTCGAAAATCAGCGGTGGCGGTAGGGCGTATCGCTATGGCGGTGAGGAATTCGCCCTGGTGTTTGCAGGCAAAACCCTTGAAGAGTGCATGCCGCATCTGGAAGTGATTCGCGAGTCGATTGCGTCCTACAACATTCAACTGCGCAATCAGGAAAACCGCCCGAACGACGATCAACAAGGACGTCAGCGTCGCGCCGGCTCGGGTGCTTCGAGCGTGTCGGTGACGGTGAGTATCGGCGTCGCCGAGCGCGTTGAGCAGCGCAACCCCGAGCAAGTCCTGAAATCAGCCGACGAGGCGCTCTACAGCGCCAAAGGCGCAGGGCGAAACTGCGTCGTCGCGTTCGGCCAGAACCGCCGTGGCGCGGTGCGCATGGGCACGGCCGCAGGTTGAGTGATGACGGCGCATTCAGCGTCTGCACAATGATTGTCGGGCGTGGTGGCCGGCAGTAGGTTGAGGAATCTGCTGACGGAGAAGCCACCATGCCTGAGTACAAAGCCCCGCTGCGCGACATGCGCTTTCTGATCGATCACGTCTTCGACTTCCACGCCAACTACGCCGCCCTCGGCGCGGATGACGCGAGCCCGGACATGATCAACGCGATCCTCGAAGAGGGCGCGAAGTTCTGCGAAAACGTTCTGGCGCCGCTCAATCGCAGCGGTGACGAGGAGGGCTGCCATTTCGACAACGGTGTGGTGACAACGCCTACAGGCTTCAAGCAGGCTTTCGCACAATATGTCGAAGGTGGCTGGCATGGTCTGGCGGCAGATCCGACCTACGGCGGGCAAGGGCTGCCGAGTTCGCTGGGGTTGGTGATCAGCGAGATGGTCGGCTCCAGCAATACCTCCTGGGGCATGTACCCGGGCCTGACCCACGGCGCGATGTCGGCAATCCACGCCCACGGCAGCGCCGAGCAGAAAGAAACCTACCTGAGCAAACTCACCGCCGGGCAATGGACCGGCACCATGTGCCTGACCGAAGCCCACTGCGGCACCGATCTGGGCATCATCAAGACCCGCGCCGTGCCTCAGGCTGACGGCAGTTATGCGGTCACCGGCAGCAAGATTTTCATCTCCGCCGGCGAGCACGACATGAGCGACAACATCATCCATCTGGTGTTGGCGAAACTGCCGGACGCGCCAGCCGGGACCAAGGGCATCTCGCTGTTTATCGTGCCGAAGTTCTTGCCGGACACGGCGGGCGAAGCGGGCGAACGCAACGGTGTTTCCTGTGGTTCGATCGAACACAAGATGGGCATCAAGGCTTCGGCTACCTGCGTGCTCAACTTCGATGGCGCCAAGGGCTACCTGATCGGCGAGCCGAACAAGGGCCTCAACTGCATGTTCACCATGATGAACCACGCGCGCCTCGGCACCGGCATGCAGGGCTTGTGTCTGGGCGAGGCAAGCTTTCAGGGCGCGATCAAATACGCCAACGACCGCTTGCAGATGCGCTCACTGACCGGCGCCAAAGCCCCGGACAAAGTCGCCGACCCAATCATCGTCCACCCGGATGTGCGGCGCATGTTGCTGACCATGAAAGCCTTCAACGAAGGCAACCGCGCACTGACTTACTTCACCGCGCAGTTGCTCGATACCGCACATCTGAACAGCGACGCCGACGCGCGCCAGGAGGCTGAAGACTTGTTGGCGTTCCTCACGCCGATCTGCAAAGCGTTCATGACCGACAGCGGGCTGGAAGTGACCAACCTCGGCATGCAGATATTTGGCGGCCACGGTTTTATTCGCGAGTGGGGCATGGAGCAACTGGTGCGCGATTGCCGGATTGCACCGATTTACGAAGGCACTAATGGCATTCAGGCGCTGGATCTGCTCGGGCGCAAGGTGTTGGGCAGTCAGGGCAAATTGCTGCGCGGCTTTACCAAAATCGTCCACAAATTCTGCGCTGTCAACGCCGAGCATCCGCAGTTGGGCAGTTTTGTTGCGCAGCTCAACGAGCTCAATCAGCAGTGGGGCGACCTGACCATGAAGGTCGGCATGGCGGCCATGAAGAACCCTGATGAAGTGGGCGCGGCGTCGGTGGATTATCTGATGTACAGCGGTTACATCATTCTCGGTTATCTGTGGCTGCGCATGGCGTGGGTGGCGCAGGCACAACTGGAGGCGGGCGAGGGCGAGGCGGATTATCTGCGCGGGAAATTGGCGACGTGCGAGTTTTACTTCAAGCGACTGTTACCGCGTACGGCGGCGCACCGGGCGGCGATTGAGGCGGGGAGTGATTGTTTGATGAACTTGCCGGCGGAGTTGTTTGCGCTTTAAAGAAGATCAAAAGATCGCAGCCTTCGGCAGCTCCTACAGGGAATTTGGGGTTGGCGGGGCTGCGATTTTTTATGATGACCAAAAATAACAAATCAGTCACCGGTTGACCCTATGTGTCGCAAAAGTTGTTGAGGTACACTCGGGCTCAACGAAAACATCATTCCACGAATCACCGTTTAGATCTTGCGAGGTTTGCCATGGCTGACTACAAAGCGCCGCTGCGCGATATGCGCTTCGTCCTCAATGAAGTGTTCGAGGTCGCCAAACTCTGGGCCGAACTGCCGGCACTGGCCGAGACCGTCGACGCCGAAACCGTTGAAGCCATTCTCGAAGAGGCCGGCAAGGTCACCAGCAAAAGCATCGCGCCACTGAGCCGTGCCGCTGACGAAGAAGGTTGCCATTGGGCCGACGGCGCCGTCACCACCCCGGCCGGTTTCCCACAGGCTTATCAGACTTACGCCGAAGGCGGTTGGGTCGGCGTCGGCGGTGATCCCGAGTTCGGCGGCATGGGCATGCCCAAAGCCGTATCGGCGCAAGTTGAAGAAATGGTCAACTCCGCCAGCCTGTCCTTCGGTCTGTACCCGATGCTGACCGCCGGCGCCTGCCTGTCGATCAACGCCCACGCCAGCGAAGAGCTGAAAGCCGCGTACCTGCCGAACATGTACGCCGGCGTCTGGGCCGGTTCGATGTGCCTGACCGAGCCGCACGCCGGTACCGACCTGGGGATTATTCGTACCAAGGCTGAGCCTCAGGCCGACGGTTCCTACAAGGTCAGCGGTACCAAGATCTTCATCACCGGTGGCGAACACGACCTCACCGAAAACATCATTCACCTGGTGCTGGCGAAACTGCCGGACGCCCCGGCGGGCCCTAAAGGCATCTCGCTGTTCTTGGTGCCGAAGTTCATGGTCAATGCCGACGGCAGCCTCGGCGCACGCAACCCGGCGAACTGCGGTTCGATCGAACACAAAATGGGCATCCAGGCCTCCGCGACCTGCGTGATGAACTTCGACGAAGCCGTGGGTTACCTGGTCGGCGAGCCGAACAAAGGCCTCAACGCGATGTTCACCATGATGAACTACGAGCGTCTGGGCGTCGGCATCCAGGGCCTGGCGACCGGCGAGCGCTCTTATCAGAACGCCGTTGAATACGCGCGCGACCGTCTGCAAAGCCGTTCACCGACGGGCGCGCAAAACAAAGACAAAGTCGCTGACCCGATCATCGTCCACCCGGACGTGCGGCGCATGCTGCTGACCATGAAAGCCTCGAACGAAGGCGGCCGTGCGTTCTCCACTTACGTGGCGATGCAACTCGACACCGCCAAGTTCAGCGAAGACGCCGCGACCCGTAAGCGTGCCGAAGATCTGGTCGCGTTGCTGACGCCGGTGGCCAAAGCGTTCCTCACCGATCTCGGTCTGGAAACCACCGTGCACGGCCAACAGATTTTCGGTGGCCATGGCTACATCCGTGAGTGGGGCCAGGAGCAATTGGTGCGTGATGTGCGCATCACCCAGATCTACGAAGGCACCAACGGCATTCAGGCGCTAGACCTGGTCGGTCGCAAGATCGTCGGCAGCGGCGGCGCGTTCTACAAGCTGTTCGCTGACGAGATCCGCCACTTCACCGCGACTGCCAGCGCCGATCTGGGCGAATTCACCAAGCCGCTGAACGATGCCGTCGACACCCTCGACGAGCTGACGTCGTGGGTACTGGATCGGGCGAAAAACAACCCGAACGAAATCGGCGCGGCCTCGGTCGAATATCTGCAAGCGTTCGGCTACGTTTCCTACGCTTACATGTGGGCACTGATGGCTAAAGCTGCGCTGGGCAAAGAAGCGCAGGACGATTTCTACGCCAGCAAGCTCGGCACCGCGCGCTTCTATTTCGCCCGTCTATTGCCGCGCATTCACTCGTTGAGCGCGTCGGTGAAGGCTGGCAGCGAGTCGCTGTTCCTGCTGGATGCGGCGCAATTCTGATGATGTAACGTCATGTAAGCATTCTCTTACATGACGTGCTGCTGTTCTCCCATAGTCGGAAATTGGATCCAGAGCTAATCTACATTTCATGGACGTCGCGCAGGAAGCGCAAAGCAACAACACGGACACGTAGGATTCTGCCAGGGTGGCGGAGTGAAATGGATGTCAGGGAAACAGTCTGCAAAGCCCCGCTTCGGCGGGGTTTTCTTTTGCCTGCAGAAAAGTAGTCAGGCCAGCGGATCAAGCGTTGGCTTCATCTCGCGTTCCATCACTTCTTCCAGCAATGTCCGCAAAAGAGCCAAAGAGGCCTGCTGGCGTTGCACATCGCGACACACCAGACCCACCTTCAGCGGCACCCGTGGCTCGCTCAGCGGTTTCCATAGCAGATCCTGATCGTCGTATTCCTTCTGCGAACGCCCCGGCAGCACCGTTGCCAATTTGGTATGCGGCAGGCTGTCGAGAATCCCCACCATATTGTTCAGCTCGGCCTGCACTTGCGGACGTCGCCCGAGGGCGGTCAGTTGCGTCTGCCAGATCTGGCGGATCTGGAACTCTTCGCCCAACAGCAGCATCGGCAGTTCGGCGGCCTGGCGTATCGAGACTTTCTTGAATTCGCGCAACGGATGATCCGCCGGGATCACCAGTGTCAGCTCGTCTTCATAGAGCATCACGCCATGCAGGCCAGGTTGGCGCGGCGGCAGATAACTGATGCCAATGTCCAGCGACCCGTTGAGCAGGCGCCGCTCGATCTCAAGTCCAGTCAATTCATAAATCTGCACCACCAGATGCGGCTGCGCCTTGCGTACCCGCTCAAGCATTTGCGGCACCAGACTGGTGTGAACCGTTTGCAGCACGCCGATGGCCAGCGTGCGCAAGGCCTGTCCCTTGAAGTTGCCCAACGCCTCGCGTGCCCGTTGCAAACCATCGAGCAGCGGCAAGGCATGGTTGTACAAAGTGTGTGCGGCGAGGGTCGGCAGCAGACGTTTGCTGCTGCGCTCGAACAGAGTGACGTCGAGGTTCTGTTCAAGTTGGCGGATCTGCTGCGACAACGCTGGCTGCGAGATCGACAGACGTTCCGCTGCCCGGCCGACATGGCCTTCTTCGTAGACCGCGACGAAATAACGCAGTTGTTTGAAATCCATAAGTAATGCTTATCGAAAATGCTGGGAAATCGAAATGGCCCGAAGCCGTCAGTGAGCCTAGTCTAACCGCATTCACAAGGCTTACAGGGCCAGAAAGCGCGATGAATAGCGTTCGCTTCGACAGTGTTTACATAGGCAGTTCAAAACACCTCAAACGAGGTTTTTTGCAATGAATCTGTTTAGCTTGCGGCGCCAGACGCCGAGTCTTGATGACCTCGCGTTCGAGGCCAATTTCTCTGAAAACAGCGAAAGTCTTAGCGCCGAGCGGCTGATGCCCAGCGTCGAACGGCCGCAGCAGCTATTCGTCCGTGGTCAGGGTTCGTGGCTATGGGACAGCAACGATCGTGCGTATCTCGACTTTTCCCAGGCCGGTGGCGCCAACAGCCTTGGTCACAGTCCTTCGGCGCTGGTGAAAGCCATCAGCAGTCAGGCGCAGGCGCTGATCAATCCCGGTTTCAATCTGCACAATCGCGGCATGCTCAGCCTCGCCGAACGCCTGTGCGCCGCTACCGCCAGCGATCAGGCTTACCTGCTCAACAGCGGCAGCGAAGCCTGTGAAGCGGCGATCAAACTGGCACGCAAATGGGGCCAACTGCATCGCGGCGGCGCCTCGCGGATTATTGTTGCGAAGCAAGGCTGTCATGGCCGCAGCCTGGCAACGATTTCTGCTTCGGACAGCTGCAATCTGCACAACCGTTTCGCGCCGCTGCTGCCGGGTTTTGATCTGGTGCCGTTCAACGATTTACCGGCGCTGCATGCGGCGGTCGATGCGCAGACCGTGGCGATCATGCTGGAGCCGATCCAGAGCGATGCCGGCGTTGTTCCGGCCACCGAGCATTACCTCAAGGGTGTCGAGCGTCTGTGCCGTGAACTGGGCATTCTGCTGATCCTCGACGAAGTGCAAACCGGCATTGGTCGCTGTGGCACCTTGCTCGCGGAACAGTCCTACGGCGTGCGCGCCGATATCGTCGTGCTCGGCAAAGGGCTTGGCGGCGGTGTGCCGTTGGCGGCGCTGCTGGCGCGGGGCAAGGCCTGCTGCTTCGAAGCAGGCGAACTCGGCGGCACGCATCACGGCAACGCACTGATGACCGCGGCCGGGCTGGTGGTGCTCGACAGTGTGCACGATCGCAGCTTTCTCCAGCAGGTCAACGACAACGGCCAGCATCTGCGCGAAGGCCTGGCCCGCTTGGCGCACCGCTACGACCACGGCGAACTGCGCGGCCAAGGCTTGTTCTACGGACTGACCCTGTCGGACGATTGCGCCGAAGCCGTCGTCCACGCCGCCTTGCACGAAGGCCTGCTGCTCAACGCCCCGCAAGCCAACTGCCTGCGCTTCACCCCGGCGCTCACCGTGAGCAAAACCAACATCGACGAAATGCTCCTGCGCCTGGGTCGCGCGTTCGCCCGCGTGCGCACCGCACAGCTGCAATGCCGCAAAGGGATTGCCGTCTGAGCTGAAGTTTCCTGCCCGAATTAAAGAACCGTCTCGCGGTATAACGCACGCCCCACGCCTGATTCTTTTGGCGTGGGGCGTTTTTTTGTGAGGTGGTGGCGATCAAATGGCAGTTGCACTGAACCCTGACGAACGGCGCGGGTCGATTAGCTTGTATGGCTCAGGTGAGCCAACCCCCATTCAGGAGCTGCCCCATGGATTTTATTCGGATCATCATCGCTATTCTGTTGCCACCACTGGGCGTGTTTCTGCAGGTCGGGTTTGGCGGGGCGTTCTGGTTGAACATTCTGCTGACGTTGTGCGGGTACATTCCGGGGATCGTGCATGCGGTGTATATCATCGCCAAGCGCTGAGTCATCGACATAAACCTGTAGGAGCTGCGGCACGCTGCGATCTTTTGATTTTAATTCGAGGATCAGGATCAAAAGATCGCA